>JANXLO010000326.1 GCA_025355115.1 Chthonomonadaceae bacterium | reverse complement strand
TTCGGCGACTGAGCTGCAATGCTCAAGGATATCACCTTCGTCCGAGGCTCTCCATGCACCCAGACTGAGAAGCCCGCAGTGGTAGCCCAACGAGAGCGCAGTTTCCGCCTCATCGACCGCCTGGGCGGTTTTCCCGACCAGACCAGCGACCTTTACGAAAGGGCGCGGGCTTTTCAATAACTCTGCGTCCGCCGTCACGGAGGCCAGCTCCAGAACGGGGCGATACAGCCCGTGCCCCGGCTCTCTGATGGCGAACTGCGTAGTGTGAACTCCAACCGCGATCCCGCCCGCGCCGGACGCGAAATAGTAGCGCGTGAGGGCACGCTGAGAACGTTCGTCCAGCCTGCGCTCCGCCGTCAGAGCCAGGGGATGCGCTGGGATGACATGACCTTGCAACAAATGACGCCGGAGCGCATCGCTCGATGACAAGACCGTCGGGTCAGTAGACGCCATCGCGCACCTCGAAGTGAGTGGGCTTGTCCAAAGAACTGCCACCGCTTTGCAGCCACTCCGCAACCCAGCGAGTCATGGAGGCGAGGGGCATGCTCGGGTAGCCGAAATGCGCGAACGCGGCCCCTGCATTGCTCAGCAACGCGGTGCTCGACTCCTGTCCGATGAACTGCGGTTTCCGGTCGAGCATCTGCCCAAACTCTTGCGCCAGCGCACGAATGGAGACAACTTCAGGGCCAGTGATATTAAGCGCAGTCGGCGGAGAGGTGGCGAGGGCAAGGCATTGTAGCGCCCACGAGTTTGCATCCCCCTGCCAAATCACATTCACATGACCGGTTGTGAGGTCTATGGGGGTTCCGTCCATGACTTTGCGCGCAATGTCGTGAAGGACGCCGTAGCGCAGATCGATGGCGTAGTTGAGGCGAAAGTGCAGCACAGGAGTTTTGTCGCGGAGCGAATGGTATCCGAACATGCGCTCGCGGCCGACGCAGGAGTTCGCGTACTCGCCGACCGGATGAAGCGCATCGGACTCCACAGAGCCGCCTGAGGCGACCGTCGCATTGGCATAGACGCAGCCGGTCGAGAAGCAGACAGTCCGTGCTCCTGCAAACTGCTCCGCGGCATAGGCGGGAGCCAGCGTGTTCATTGCCCAGGTGCGTTCGGGGGCTCCGACAGTTCCGAACTTCTGCCCTGCCATGTAGATGAGGTTGGGGGCCAGCGGCAACGTCGCAACGGCTTGCCGGTCAAGCAGGTCACAGGGAATGGCCTCGACGCCATTGGCTTCCAAATAGGCGCGAACGGCGGGGTCGGAGAACCGGGCAACGCCGAAAACCCTGGCCGGACTGCCAATGACACCGAGCGCTCGGCGGGCCATAACGGCGAGTGTGGGCCCCATCTTCCCCGCGACGCCAAGCACCGCGATGTCACCGGTCAGGCCGCCGAGTGCCGCGATGACATCCTCGCCAGGGCGGGAGAGTCGCTCGTTTAGCTCGAACTCATCCGACGGGCAGGGATCTGCACCAGAGCGGTCGTCGAGAGAGTTCGACGCGGTGCTGTCAAGCGATGATATCATGCATTATCTCGCCCGAAACGTCGGTCAGGCGCATGTCGCGCCCACTGAAGCGGTAGGTGAGCTTCTTGTGGTCCATTCCCATCAAGTGGAGCATCGTGGCGTGGAGGTCGTGGATCGAGACCTTGTTCTGCTCCGCGTAGTATCCGTACTCGTCGGTCGCCCCGAAGATCGTTCCGCCCTTGACGCCCCCGCCAGCCATCCACATAGTGAAGCCGAACGGGTTGTGGTCGCGGCCATCGTTGCCTTGCGCCATGGGAGTTCGACCGAACTCGCCGCCCCAGACCACCAGAGTGCTCTCCAGCAGACCTCGAGATTTCAAGTCCTTCAGCAGCCCAGCAATTGGCCTGTCCACTGCCGCCGAGTTGCGCTCGTGCCCCCCGCGCAGATCACCGTGCTGATCCCATCGGTCGGCTCCAACGGACGGGCAGAGCAGCTCGACAAATCGCACTCCCCGCTCCACAAGCCTGCGCGCGACCAGACACTGCTGTCCGTAGGTCTGAGTCACCGGGCTGTCCAGCCCATACAGCTTCTTCGTCGCCTCGCTCTCGCCGCGGAAATCCATCAGATCGGGCACGGCGGTCTGCATTTTGTAGGCCAGCTCATAGTTGGCGATGGACGCTTCGAGCTTATCGCTCGCGCCCATTCGCTCGACAACGCTTCGATCCAATTTCCGCATGAGAGCGAACTGCTGCTCCTGCCGACGGGCATCGGACACAGCGGGCTGAAGATCGGCGACCGGACTTGCTCCGCTCCGGAACAGCGATCCCTGGTAGCTTGCCGGAAGGAAGCCGCTTGTGAAGCAGTCCAGGCCGCCCGGAGGAATCATGCCGCTGTTGAGAACAATGAATCCGGGGAGATTCTGGCTTGCGCTGCCCAGGCCATACGTGGCCCACGCGCCCATGCTCGGCCGACCCTGCGTCCCTATCCCGGAGTGGAGGAAGTAGTTCGCGTTGGTATGCTCCGAGAAATCCGATGTCATGGAGCGGATGATGGCGAGGTCGTCCACACAGGTCGCGACGTTAGGGAACAGCGCGCTGACGGGAATACCGCTACTGCCGTACTGCTTAAACTCCCAGGGCGACTTGAGCACGTTCCCGACATTGTCGAACTGCGTCGGCGGCACCTTCATCTTGATGGGATGACCGTTCTCCAGCGCAAGCCGGGGCTTTGGATCGAAGGTATCGACCTGCGACGGCCCGCCATCCATGTAGAGAAAAATCACGCTTTTAGCCTTCGCAGGGAAATGCGGAGGCTTCGGCGACATAGGATTGAGGCTCTGGTTGCCAGGAGGCGTCGCCCCGTAAGCCGGATCGCCAAGCAGCGCGGCGAGAGCGAACATACCGAACCCGGTCGTACATTCCGTCAGCAGTTCCCGACGACTCAGCGGAGATTTTCGAAAGTTGTTGCAGTGCATCGATTGCTCCAGGTAAGAGGAAAAGCGCGATTTGCGCTACTCCATAAAGATGAATTCCTTGACGTTGACTAGGACATGACACAGGTCGGCCCACGATCGCGCGTCCCCCGCCGTCCCATAACCTTTGTCCTGCTCACCCAGGAAAGCAATGGCGTCCGCAGTTTCCCCAGCCGACACCGGCCGTCCAAACGCCTCCTGGTAAAGTGTATTGATACGCTGCTGTGGTGTCTGGTCGGGAACCGCCAGCGTCTTCTTCGCCCAGACCTCCGCCTGCTGCTGAAAGAGCGGGTTGTTCATCAATGCGAGGGCCTGCGCCGGGACGTTCGAGACGCTGCGGCGACCGATGCTGGTGAACGGCACAGGATAGTCGAACGCAAGAAATAGCGGCGTCAGGAAATTTCGGCGCACCCCTATGTAGACACTGCGCCTGCCGTCTCCATCGAGAGGCCCACTGCTCCCCGGCCGGCCGCGCCCCGCCATGAAATCGGTCAGGTAAGGCATGACGCTCGGGCCGTACAACTGAGTGTTAAGTCTTCCTGATACTGCGAGCGCGGCGTCACGGATGCACTCTGCTTCAAGACGACGGATATTGGCCTTGTGGAGGATCCGATTCTGCGGGTCCGCTTCATCGCTTTTGGCATCGGAGCGGCTCGCCATGCGGTAAGTGGAGGAGAGCACCATCATGCGGTGCATCTTCTTCAGCGACCAGCCCTGACGAACGAACTCCTTCGCCAGCCAGTCCAGAAGCTCCGGGTGGGTGGGCCGCTCCCCCATCACGCCGAAATCGTCGGGCGTTCGCACGATGCCGTCGCCAAAATGATGCTGCCAGAGCCGATTGACCATGACTCGGGGCAGCAATGGGTCGTTCGCGGCGGTCAGGCGCTCCGCCAGTTCAAGGCGCCCGCTGCCGTTCTTTGGGGCCGGCTGCGACGGCCCGTCGAGCGCCTCGAAGAAACGTCGAGGAACCAGGTCGCCGGGGGTCTTGTAGTTGCCGCGAATATGGACGAGATCGTCCTCTGGCGTCCCATCTGCAATGGCGAGCACCCGATGAGGCTGTGTCTGTGACTTCTCAAGATTCGTTCGTCTCTTCAGTAGTGCCTCGAGGTCGTTGGACGCAACCGCGCCATTAACGGCTGTGAAAAGAGCGGAGTTGGCCAGCATCCAGTCGAGCAGGACAATCCGTTCTGAGCTATCAGGGGCCTGCTCCAGTCGGTTCTCCTGCCACTCCCGCAGGCTGGCATCGAATAGAACTTTGTAAGCGTGCGCCAGGGAGGCGATGGAGGTGACGCTGGCGTCATCCAGCAATTTTATGATTCGGGCGTCCGGCAATGGGGACGGCGCGGGGCCATCAGTGAAGAGGATGCGGTCGAGCATCACGCTTCCGGCGCCCTCGTCGAGGACTTCTATGTATGCTTTATGCCCCGTCCACTTCCCGACATCCATACTGTACCAGGCAGGCTGAAGGCTGTTTGGTGCGAAGGTCAGGCCGCCGTAAATCGGGTAGCGGATACGCTGAAAGCCATCGATCACAAGGTTCACAGTGACGCCAGTTCCCGCCATGTGATAGAGAATTCGGTTCTTCGAAATCGTGAAGGTGTGCGAGCGTAGTGCACCCTGAAGGATTCCGCTCAGACCCCCGCTGTTCGCCACGCCGGGGCCATTATCGCCACCGACTGCGGCGACGGCCCGCTGCCAGTCACGATCATCCCCAGACTCTCCGGAGCTTTTCCGAACGCCTCTCCCGATACGTCCCAGTTGCGGTAGTCAGCCGTATGAAAGTCCTCGTAGACAACGGCTTCGGCAGTCGCTTGAAGCGATTTACTGCGCAGATTTTTCAGCTCTCCCGCGAGGGCGAGTGCTCGGGCGCGGAATGTATCCGGGCTCTCTGTCGCCTGTTGAACTCCCAATCGGTAGGCTGCAAATAGAGGATTTGCGGCGTCCTTCGCCGCCTTCTCACGCAGGTATTTAGCAAGAACTACGGAGAGGCTCTTATCGGCGCTAGCCTCAGGCAGAGCGGCCAGCCGGCTAAATGAAGGAGAGCTAAGTGCGGAGAGGGAGTCCTCAAAATTCTTTAGCCCGCCAGATTCAGAGGCTGCGATAGAGCTCCTCACTGCTCGATTCAGATCGGACTGCACACTCGTCAGGTCAGCGATCCGGCTTCGCATTTGCTCGGGCGTCTCGATAGGCGCGAACTGAAAACGAGAGCTTTTCAGATAGCCTGACAGAGCATAATAGTCCTTTGTCGATATGGCGTCAAACTTGTGGTTGTGGCAGCGGGCGCAGCCGACGGACAGGCCAAGAAACGTTTTGGAGAACACATCGATCTGGTTGTCGATACGCTCCGCCTCGTCCGTCTGAAGGTCGACGGGTGAGTGCTTGCCTTCTCCGAACCAGAAAAACCCTGTTCCAATGATCGCTTCGTTGAAGCCCTCGGTCGGATGAAGCCGTGGGTGCGGAAGAAGATCGCCAGCAACCTGCTCAGTAACAAACTGATTGTAGGGAACATCCGCGTTGAGAGCCCGGATCACGTAGTCGCGGTACTGCCAGGCGTTGGGCTTGTCGAAGTCGAATTCATGCCCGTCTGTCTCGGCGTAGCGAACAAGATCGAGCCAATGTCGGCCCCAGCGCTCTCCATAGTGCGGGGAGGCGAGCAGTCGATCCACAACCTTTTCATATGCAGTCGGTGAGTTGTCCGCGAGAAAATCTGCGCTCTCCTGCGGAGTTGGCGGCAGGCCGATCAGATCGAAAGTGATTCTTCTGAGCAGGGTGCGCTTGTCTGCGGACGAGGCTGGCTTGAGGTTCTTCGCCTCCAGTTTCGCAAGGATGAATTTGTCAATCGGATTTCGCGCCCAGATGGCGTTCTTCACCGTCGGTACGACAGGGTTCTGTAGAGGCTGCCAGGCCCAGTGCTTCTTGCGTGTCTGAATATCGAAAACCGCGACAGGAGCTGTTTTCTCTGCCGCATTCGACCAAACGGCCCCCTCGGAGACCCATTTCCTCAGCACCGCGATATCATCGGCACTGAGTTTGCCCTTCGGAGGCATCTGCAAGGCGGAGTTGTCATAACCAATTGCATGCAATAGCAAGCTCTTGTCAGGACTTCCTGGAACTATCGACGCGCCTCGCTTGCCGCCTTTGAGCAGGCCTTCACGACTGTCCAACTGCATTCCGCCCTGCGCCATTCCATTCGCCCTCGCGTGGCACTGATAGCAGTTGTCCGCCAGCACTGGCCGCACTCTCTTTTCAAAAAACTCAATCGAGGCGGCGTTCGGAGTCGCGAGAGACTGGCCTGATGAATGGACAGGTGTTGCTTTTTTCTGCGCGCCTGCCTGTGAGGTGATGGCGGCGACCAGCGCAAGGACAGCGACGCTGCTGCGGAGATGGGCCGGACAGCCAGCAGATCGCTGTGATAGATGGAGACTCATGACGGAAAACACCTCGATTGTGAAGGACTCAGGCTAGCGAAATCGTAGTTTCTATTCTACCACTCGTTTAGACCCATTGCAATCGACATGGTTGCATTGGGTCTGCTTCAGCAACGAAGTAGCCCGGTGTGGTGCAGCGCATTCACACCATCAAGACAAGTGTGTTCCTTTCCGCCTCCACGCCTACGCTTTAATCTTTTCTCAAACGCCGTGAAGGAGGGTATACTACAGGCAATGAGGGCGACGGAGTCAGGCGTTCGTTACACTTCCCGTGCCCTGTAATTTGGAAAGCAGGTATTCCCCCTTGCGCCTAGTGAATGTTGCCCTCGATGGCTATGATGCGGCGGTCGCTGCTCTGAAGCGCACGACGCTTCAGGATAACCCCTCGGCTGAGGCAATCGTTCGCGACATCGTCTCGAAGGTTCGTGCGCAGGGAGATAAAGCACTGCTGGAGCTTGGCCGCAGGTTCGACAGCCCCCTCCTGAATACACTTGAAATTCCCCGCTCGGAGTGGACGGCGGCAGCGGAGCGCGTTCCCTCCTCAGTTCGGCTGGCGATGCAGCAGGCTGCTTCGAACATACGTGATTTCCACGAGAAGCAGCGCAGAACCAGCTGGATGGACGCTCAGTCCGAACGCATCACAGGGCAGCTTGTGCGTCCTCTACAGAGGGTCGGTGTCTATGTCCCCGGAGGAACCGCTTCGTACCCCAGCACCGTGCTGATGACTGCACTTCCGGCGAAAGTTGCCGGAGTGGAGGAGCTGATCCTCTGCACTCCTGCTCAGAAAGACGGCGGTGTCTCCGACCCCGTCCTCTTCGCCGCTCTGCTTGCGGGCGTCGATCGCGTCTTCTGCGTCGGAGGAGCCCAGGCAATCGCCGCACTCGCCTTTGGCACGGAGACCATACCGGCCGTGGATAAAATCGTCGGACCGGGCAACATTTACGTCAACATTGCCAAGAAGCTGCTCTGGGGCGTCGTCGATATGGATATGCTGGCCGGGCCAAGTGAGGTATGCGTCGTCGCGGACGCTGGAGCAAATCCGAAGTTCGCTGCACTCGACCTGCTCACCCAGGCGGAGCATGACATCGAATGCGCAGCCTATCTGGTCACTCCGTCGGCGGAGTTCGCTCAGCAGACTCACATGGAGATAGACCGACAGCTCGCCTCCCTGCCCCGCCAGGAGATTCTCAAACAGGCACTCGACAGCCATGGCGTGATGATCGTGACAGAGTCGCTCGAGCAGGCCTATGATCTCGCGAACGTCTGTGCGCCAGAGCACCTCGCGCTCATGGTTCGAGATCCTTTCGCCGCTCTCGGGCGCATTCGCAACGCCGGAGCGATCCTAATGGGCGACTTCACCCCGCAGACTCTTGGTGATTACATGGCAGGCCCCAGCCACACTCTGCCCACCAGCGGCACCGCGCGGTTCGCATCGCCTCTCAATGTGGACACCTTCCTCAAGAAGACCAGCTTCATCTACTACACCGCCGAGGCGCTCAGCCCGCTGGCGGCATCGCTCGTCGGATTCGCCTGTGCCGAGGGGTTCGACGCCCATGCGCAGGCCGTCACGGTTCGCGAGGAAAAACAGACGTCATGACAGCCAGCCGCACCGCACAGATAATCAGAAAGACGAGCGAGACTGACATCTCTCTAACACTCGACGTAGATGGCTCCGGTGTCAGCCACATCGCGACCGGCGTCGGATTCTTCGATCATATGCTGACGCACATCGCAAAGCACGGCCTTCTGAACCTTACCTTAAAGGCTGTCGGCGACCTGCACATCGACGATCACCATACGGTCGAGGATGTGGGTATCGCGCTCGGCAAAGCGTTCGCGGAAGCGCTTGGGGACCGGGCGGGAATAGTGAGGGTGGGCAATGTCGCGGTTCCGATGGACGAGGCGCTGGTCTTCTGCGCCATCGACATCAGCGGGCGCGGCTATCTGGCCTGCGATCTCGTGTTACCTATCCCGCAGCTTGGTGATTTCACCACGGAGCTAGTGCCGGAGTTTTTCCGCGCCATCGCCGTCAACGCCGGGTGGACTGTTCATCTTCGCCAGATGGACGGAACGAACACACATCACATCGTCGAGGCTGCCTTCAAAGCCTTCGGCAGGGCGATGGCCCAGGCGGTCACCCGCGACTCTAGAGTCCAGGGAATCCCGTCGACAAAGGGCGTCCTCTGAAACTATTTTGACGTGTATCTTGCCTTATGAGAGACGAACGGCCTGAACTAGCGTATGGATATGAGGGCGCGACGGAGTTTTTCGGGATGCGGGCGACGACAACGGGAAGTGAAGACAATGATTGCGATTGTGGATTACGGTATGGCGAATCTACGGAGTGTTGAGAAGGCGCTCCTAAAAGTGGGTGGCGACCCGGTGATAACGGGTGATCCCGCCGAGATCGCCAGAGCGGACAAACTGGTGTTGCCGGGCGTGGGTGCCTTCTGCGCCGCCATGAGCAACCTGCACGGCAGCCGCCTCGATGCCGCAGTCCTTGAGCATATCGCGCAGGGCAAGCCTTTCCTCGGCATCTGCCTGGGCCTTCAGATGCTTTTCGAATCGAGCACCGAGATGGGCTCCACGCCAGGGCTAGGTGTACTGCCCGGCAAGGTAATTCAGTTCTTCGAGGACGGAATGCCCGGCCCTGACGCCGCGCTTCTGAAAGTGCCTCATATGGGCTGGAATGAGATGCATTTCCCCCGCGCTTCGCGTCTGCTTCAGGGAATAGATGAGCGGGCGCGCGTCTACTTCGTTCATTCCTTCTTTCCGGTTCCCGACGACCGTAAGAGCATCTCCGCGACGAGCGACTACGGCTACGAGTTCTGTTGCGCGGTTGAACAGGACAATATTGCTGCGACTCAGTTCCATCCGGAGAAGAGCGGAGCGGTTGGGCTTCAAATCTTGCGAAACTTCGCCTCCTGGACATGAGTAGTAGTGTTTCAGGAAGCGCTTAGATAGGTCAGGTGTGAATGATTCTCTTTCCGGCGATAGATATTCAGGGCGGCAAGTGCGTCCGTCTGCTCCAGGGCCAGTTCGATCAGGCCACAACATACTCCGACGACCCGATAACGGTGGCGGAGAGGTGGAAATCCGAGGGGGCCCAATGGCTCCATATAGTCGATCTCGACGGGGCGCGAACCGGCGTTCCCAGTTCCCGCAATCTCGGGCTGGTGCGGCGCATCGCCGATGAAGTCGGGCTACCGATTCAGTTTGGCGGCGGCGTCCGGACGGCCGAAGCTGCCGAACGAATGTTCGACATGGGTGTGTCCAGAGTAGTTGTGGGAACGGCAGCGGCTCGCAATCCCGAACTGGCTGCCGCCCTCTTCACCTCCTATGGCGAGAAGATAGCGGTAGGCGTGGATGCCCGCGACGGGCTGGTCGCAGTACACGGCTGGCAGGAGAGCAGCGGTGAGCAGGCGACTGATTTCGTCATCCGCATGGTGGAATTGGGAGCGGCTCGATTCATCTACACCGACATCGCGCGCGACGGAATGCTGAAAGGCGTCAACGTCGTCTCACTTGCTTTAGTCGCCGTAGCCGTTCCAGGCGTCCCAGTGATCGCGTCGGGCGGCGTGACCACTCTCGGGGATCTGGATGCTTTAAAGGAGATGCGCATTCACTCGGCACCTAACCTGGAAGGCGTCATCATCGGCAAAGCCATCTATGCGGGGACTGTCTCCCTGCCTGAAGCCGTTCAGCGCTTCTCTACCTGACATCACTGCATCAAGGAGCAAATCCAATGGGCGAGTTAGCCGGGCTGATCGCTATTCTATGCGTCTTTTCGATTCCGCTGTCAGCCATTTGGAGCACACATCGGCGCAAAATGATTGAGCTGCAGTTTCAAATGGGACGCGGGGACGACGCCACCGTTCGCGCCGCTGTCGAGGCGCTTCGCGAAGAGGTCCGCACTCTGCGAGACACGACTATGCAGTACGACATCAGCTTCGACTCGGCTTTGCAGCGTATGGAGACTCGGGTGGGACAGATCGAACGGCGCGTTGGCACTGTGGCACAGCCCGAGCGCATCGCGGAGCTTACGAACAGCCGCTGACGATAGGAGATTAGAAATGCCGGCCTGGGAAGTAATAATGGCCATTGTGGTGGGAATTCCCAGCTTGACTCTGTTCGCGCTGCTGCCGATGTCCCTTGTCTACTCACATCATAAGCGAAAGATGGAGCAGTTGAAACTTCAGCGGGACAGCTTGCTTTCGCAGCATATCGCGAGCGAATTCGAGGCCGTGCGCGAGGAGATCAAAGCGCTCCGCGACACGTCTATGCAGTACGACCTTAGTTTCGACACCGCGTTGCATCAGGTTGAACGCCGCCTCCAGCAGATGGAGCAGCAACAGCGGCTGCTGCACTAATCACCCCTCTTCCTCACCCGCTCGAGGCCCAACAAAATGCATCTGGTCAGCCCGTTCAGTCTGCTCTTCCTGCCGTTGATCGGCGGGCTAATCGTGTTGATGTACATTCTGAAGCTGCGGCGGAAGGATGTCATCGTCTCCTCAACCTTCCTATGGCGTCAGGTCATCCGCGACGTGCAGGCAAACGCTCCGTTCCAGAAGTTGCGCCGTAACCTGCTGCTGCTCCTCCAGTTGATCGCCGCCGCGCTGCTCATCTTCGCCCTCGCTCGTCCCTTCTTCTATGCCACCGACTATGGGGGCCGCAACTTCGTGGTCATCGTGGATACCTCGGCCTCCATGGGCGCGACCGATGTCTCACCCTCTCGCATTGAGCTGGCGCGACGACAGGCGCATGACCTGGTTGGAGCCATGAAGCCGGGCGACATGATGCTCGTCCTCTCCGCCTACTCCCGTCCCGACGCGGTGACGGGCTTCACTGATGATCGTTCCGAGCTAAATCGGGCGATTGGCAACCTCCAGGTGCATCAAACCCCCACGAATATGCGCGAAGCTCTGAATCTTGCCGCCGATCTTGTCGCCTCACGCAACGGAGGCGCGAGCGGGCGTATAGAGCTGATCTCGGACGGCGGGATCGAGGCTCAGATGGGCGGCACAAGTGGGGACGTGCAGTACTCGCTCGCGAATGTCAACCTGGGCAAAACTCATGTCGGCTTCCATCCCATAGGGACGGATCACGACAATGTAGGCATCACAGCCGTCGATTTTCGCCGCAATATCGGGACCGATAAGCCAACGGTGCAGTTGCTAGTCGTGACTCACAACTTCGCCAGCCAGTCACGGACTTTCAACGAGGAGATCTACGCCGAGGACAAACTGGTGGAGGCGCACGAGGTCACGCTCGCGGGCAACGGGGAGGACACTCAGCCGTACGAGCTGCCGGAGCCTTCCGCTCCAGTACGGATGCATGTCAAAATCGACCGAAAAGATCAGCTCGACGCGGACAATGAGGCATCGCTCATACTGAAGCCCCGCAAAACGCTCAAGGTTCTGCTCGTCGGGCAGGAGAATCTATTTCTGGAGAACGCGCTGAAGGTAGACTCCGGCGTCGATTTGAGCAAGACGGCGTCGTTCTCCTCCGGCAAAGGGTTCGATGTCGTGGTCTTCAACGAATCTGCGCCGACCAAGCTGCCGGAGGGCAACTATCTGTTCCTCCACTGCACGAGCGATCAGGCTCCGGTCAAGACGGACGGCTCGGTCGCGAACGTCTCCCCGGCCGACTGGGAGCACGATCACCCTGTGCTGCGCTATGTCGATTTTGGAACGGACCGATTCGGCACCGCCCTGAAGGCTACGCCGCTCGGCTGGGCGCGAGAGCTGGCCGTCGCGGAGTCCGGATCGCTCATCGCGGCAGGCGAGAAAGGCCGGATGCGAGCTGAGTTCGTGGGCTTTGCGCTGAACGAATCGATGTTTCCTTTGCGCGTCGCTTTCCCCATTTTCATCTCGAACAGCATTCGCTGGCTCGGCACAGGGCTGGACGACAGTGAGCAAGGACAAATACATACAGGTGAAGCGATCAAAATCCCTACCCCACCCGGTCTTAAAATAAAGGTGACCAAGCCGGACGGCAGCAGCACGGAAATATCCTCCGATGAGCAGGGCCATGCCTCTTTTGCGGGAACGGATCAGACGGGCCTCTACGCTGCCGCAGGAAAGGATTTCTCGTACGCCTTCGCCGCCAATCTCTCAAGCGCGACGGAGTCCGACATCACTCCTCGCCGATCCCTTACGATCGCTGACAACCCGCAGGCCGCGCCAGGGCGCAAAGTCCGTGATATCCACCAGTTGCTGCCGTTGCTGGCGCTTCTTTCCCTCGTCGTCCTCTGCATCGAGTGGTGGGCTTTCCACCGCCGGGCCTATGTAAGCTAAATCATGTAATCGGAGCGGTCGTGGAGGTGCGAGTTTGGAACATGTGGCAGGTCGGCTGGCGTCGGTGCAGGTGGGCTGGCCGCGCAATCTGGAGAGTCATGGCAAGGAGTGGCGCAGCGCCATCTTCAAGGAGGAGATCGAGGGACGCATCCTGCTTGGCTCGACGAATCTCGAGGGGGACAGACAGGCGAACCTCAGATTTCATGGGGGGCCGGACAAAGCAGTCTGCTGCTTCCCAGCAGAGCATTTCGAGTTCTGGCGGGATCGCTTGGGGCGGGAAGGAGAGTTTCGGCACGGGGCGTTCGGGGAGAACTTCACGCTCGAAAATCTCACCGAGGCGCAAGTCTGCATTGGGGACACGTTCACGGTCGGCAGTGCCGTCGTGCAGGTCACGCAGCCGAGGCAGCCCTGCATCAATCTGGCGCGAAAATGGGACAGTGAAGAGATGCCGGAGAAGATGATCGCAACAGGCCATACCGGCTACTATCTACGTGTACTGACAGCCGGGGAGATTGGAGCCGGGGATGAGTGTCTGCTGACGGCAAGGCCCAATCCCGCTTTCACGGTTGCCGCTGCAAATGATATTCTCTACCGGAAAGTGGGAGGCGAAAACGCCCGACTCTCGCTCCGTGATCTGCCTGAACTCTCCGCGGAATGGAAGCGTGTCCTCGGTCGCGCGAAGGGTTGATGCAGAGAGCCAACCCGAATGAATTGGAACCCGCCTCAGAAGTTGTTCGTAAATCGTCCTGTTTGTTTTGCGCGGAAAGGTAATACATTATATGTCAATGCGAACAGGAACCCCGCTCCCGGAACTGACCGGCGCGACAGAGTGGATTAACGGTGAAACGCGGAGGAGCGACCTGCTGGGTAGCCCGACGCTTGTCCATATCTGGGCAGTCAGTTGCCCAATTTGCCATGAGAATATGCCCACCATTGCTGAGTGGAGAGAGCAGTATCGCGACAGCGGGCTCAAAGTCCTCGCCATTCACATGCCCCGCCAACAGGAGGACACCGACCTGGAAG
>JANXLO010000325.1 GCA_025355115.1 Chthonomonadaceae bacterium | reverse complement strand
CTGGAGGACATCGGCATTCTGATCGACTCCACGCCAGGCTCCAGCGCAGGCCGCCCTACAGGCTCGCCAGTCGCTCCGTACCATCCCTCATACACCAATCTGCATCAGCCCGGAGATGCCCGCCTCACTGTCCTTCCAGTCGCCAATATGGGCGGCGCACGCGGCTATATTGACGAAGGGCTAGATCGCATCAAGCCCGTCATAGAAGCCCACCTTCAGGAGTCGCCCTATCTCAGTCTCGCAATGAACGACTGCAAGGACAACGCGGACAATCTAAGGCACGTAGTGGACTATCTGAAGAAGCGCGGAGCTCGCTTCGTCACCCTCACCCAACTCGTCACCGAGCTGAACTGAAAAGAGCCTTCATGACACGTTTACGAGGCGAGGGGTTGGGATCAGGAATGGCATTAGGGACGGCGGTCATAATACAGATGCGTGAGGGCCTGCCGATCCTGCCCGATCCGCCCGAGAGGGTTACCCGCTCACTCGCCTCGCACCGTGGCATGGAGCGACCTGAAGTTATCCTGGTAGCGGAGGACTACCGCACGGCTCTGGCACTTGCCGGGGCGTTGCCCTGGGCGAAGGTGGCTGGGATTGCCACGGTCGGCGCGGACACGGGTGCCACCCCGCCGTTCCCAGTCGTGCTGAATCTGACGGGCCTGCTGGACATTGTGCAGAACGACATGCTGTTGCTCGTGGATGCAGATCGGGGCGTGGTCTTCGTCGACCCAAACGCTACCGCTCTTGCGCAGTACACGGCGGAGCATTCCAAAATCTCCCCCAAACACCGGCTCTATCTCGATGAGGAGCATCAGCCTGCCCTGACGACGGACGGGCTGAGGCTGCAAGTGGCGGCAAGGATTCAGCGTTGGGAAGATATCGCGGTCGCGCTCCAGCAGGGCGCGGATGCGCTCTATCTCCCGATGGGAAACGCCCTGCTCACAAAAAATGCCGGCGAAGACACCCTCCGCCGGGAGCTGTTTCGGCTGATAGATGAGGCGTCAGGCAAGCCGCTAATTGTCTCCGACAACTACTCGCTGTCTCTACCTGCGCTTCTTATGGCAGCCGCGAAAGCTGATCTCACGTTCGCGGTGCCGCCGCAGGAGACTATGGACGGACTTGGGTTCGCGGAGCTGCAAGCGGAGTTTCGAGAGGCTGAATCGGAGTGCTATGAGAACGATCAGGTCTGTGCGATGCCGCGAATCGCCGCCGACTTGGGATCGGTTTCGGGAGGAGAGGCCTCCCACGAGGACGCGCAAGCGTTTGTCGAAAGTCTCGCGGCGCACGGCGCAACCCGGTTGATACTAAGCATGACACAGGAGACGCTGACGGAGGGTGCACTGGTCGCGCTCTCCCCTCTGCTAACGGCGGCGCAGAGTAGCCTGCTTCCCGCGTTCGCATCGGCCTCCCCTTTCAGCTTCAACGCCTTCGGGCAGAACGATCTGGAGAACTCACTGGCGACAGCATTGCGCCTGCTGATCGGAGCCGGGGCGACCGGGCTGATCGTTCCTGCGGAGGAGACAGAGGCCACAAAAACGCTCGTGCGCTCGGAGAACGCGGAAGAGTGCCGTGATCTCCTGCGCCGTGCGCTACTGGAAGCCGAGGGATGAGGCAGCCTCTATTCGGGCTGGACTACCCCGTCTGGCAGGCTCCGACAGGCAGCATCGCCGGGCCGGAGCTAGCGGGCGCCGTATCAGGGGCGGGAGGCATGGGAGCGATGGCCCTCACCTGGGCCTCCCCTGAGCAGGCCACCGCGCAGGTTCTGGAAGTTCGCGCTATGACCGCCCGACCGTTTCAAGTCAACTTCGCGCTCGCTTTTCCTCCCAACTCCCTCACCGCTGCCCTCGAAGCAGGAGCTCCCGTCGTGACGTTCTCCTGGGGCGATCCATCCCCTTATCTCGCCCAGGTTCGAGCGGCGGGCGCGAAGGTCGGCGTGCAGGTGGCTAGCGCCGAAGGCGCAAGACGAATGGTTCAGCTTGGCGTGGACTTCCTCGTCTGCCAGGGCATCGAGGCGGGCGGGCATGTGCAGTCGTCGCAGCCGCTGCTGTCGCTGCTGCCGCAGGTCATCGAGGCGTCGGAGGGAGTGCCGGTCATCGCGGCAGGGGGCGCAGGGGACGGCAAAGACATCGCCCGCCTGCTGTCTGCTGGCGCGACAGGCGTCATGCTCGGAACCCGTTTCGTCGCCACGCAGGAGAGCCGCGCTCATCCCGAATACAAGGCGCAACTCGTCGCGGCACGGGCCGAGCAGACCGCCCTGACAGTATGCTTCGACGGAGACTGGCCGTACGCCGCGCACCGTGTCCTCCGAAATCCGACTCTCGAGCGATGGGAGGCCGCCGGATCACCGCCCCACGGTAACCGCCCCGGTGAAGGGCAAGTCGTCGGACGGAACGCCGCCGGAGAACCTATCCTCCGCTACGCCGACACTGCTCCCCGCCATGGCTTCACCGGAGAGATCGGCGACATGTGCCTCTACGCAGGAGCCGGCTGCGCCTCCATCCAGGACATTCCCAACGCAAGCGACCTGCTCCGCCGTCTCTGGCACGAGGCCGAAAACGGTATCTGAATTTTAGACCCTCAATAAGGGAAAGAAAGTGCTTCGGCCACTGAGCATTATATGGGGTACAATTCACTGTTCGCCCGACTAAGGGTGCAGAATGACGTGAACCGCCTCATGGGCAGAGAAACGGAGATATATAATGACAGTAAAAGAGATCGCAGACGAACTCGTGCGCCTTTGCCGCGAAGGCAAAAATGATGACGCGATCAGAAGCCTCTACGCGCAGGACATCAAAAGCACCGAAGCGATGGGGCCGAATCCCGTGTCTACAGGCATTGACGCAATGCTCGCGAAGTCGGAGTGGTTCAAAAACAGCATGGAAGTCCATACTGCCGTAGTGACAGGCCCGTTCATCAACGGCGATTTTTTCGCTGTCGATTTCAACTACGACGTGACGGAAAAGCAGTCCGGTTCACGGCACGCGATGCACGAGATCGCACTCTACACGGTCCGCGAAGGCAAAATCGCCGAAGAGATTTTCCTTTACGCCAGCTAACGGGCTTCTCTCCACTCGCATCATCTTGCAGAGGCTACCGGCACATCGCCAGTAGCCTCTATCCAACTCTATTTTTCTTCGTCCCACTGCTCAGGCTGCAACTGGTTCCGGTCTACACTCGCAGGCTCCCATAGGCATTTTTACTCACGATTTTTTAGCTATGACTGGGCGGAATTGCTCCTTGCGCCCATGGAGCTGTTGCCACAATCTTCCTCATCTCCTCCGGTGTCATTTCTAGCAGCCTGGCGTTTTCGATCACATCCTCCATATCAACCGGGTACCAGTTGCGCTTGCTGGGATCGCATAGTCCGGCAATGTTCAGGCAGGCTGCGGATTGCGACACCTGTTGAGCGAAGGCCTCAATGTTAACCGGTCTGCCGACGCAGGCGTGATCGCGCAGCAGGCGAGCGCACTGAGTCACGCCTTCGGCAAAGGGGGGTCGGTCTGCCGCGAGATAGTGTTTCAGTCTCGGTCCATTCTCCACCCGGCGCGACATCTCAGCGTAGCTTGCGGCGGCAAAGTAAAACATGGAGAAGTTGCTGAAGAGCGGGAAGTCCGCCATTCCAGCGTAGCTTCCGGCGACGAACTGCGCGGTCCAGTCCGCCTCCTGAATTGTGACCTCCCCGTACTCCTGAACTCGCTGCGCGAGCGCGTTCGTGCCCCATGTCTCCGCAAAAATGCTCGACAGCCGCTCAATCCCCAGCAAAGTGAGCGGCATGCCCGTGCTGAACAGCGGATCGACGAAGGCGGCTGCGGAGGGCAGCATCGCCCATCCTGGCCCCGTCACCGTCTCCACTCTCGAAGCGATCCGAGGCGCGTAGACGAACGGCTGCACCGGAAGAGCGTCCGAGAACTGCTCGGCTATCGACGGGAAGCGGCGCAGAAAACGTCCCCAGGCAGACGCACTCGCGTCGAGCTGCAGCTCTTCTGCCAGTCTCTGCTCTACGGCGATCCCTGCGCTGGTCACACCGTTGTTGAAGCGCAGCACCCACATCCAGCCGCCGTCGAAAACATGATGCAGAGCCGCATCGTCCGGCGGATAGGGTGGGGTTTCGCTCGTTCGGAAGGGTCCAACAGTCTCGCACCGACTGACGCCGGTGAAGTGTGAATAGAGCGCTACGGTGGCAGGATAGCCAGCGAATCCGCCTCGCGGCAGATTCAAGGCTCGGGCGAGAAAGCCACCCGGCCCGCTCGCATCGACCACGAATCGCGCGGTAATATGGAGTGGCAGCCCGGCCCGCTCGCCTGTCAGTATGCAGCCCTCCTCACTGAACGTGCCGGAGTGCAGTTGGGTTTGGTCGAGATAATCCGCGCCCAGTGCCACTGCCTCCCGCATCAGAAAATCATCTACGTCGGAGCGCAGCCAGTGGGTGTCCCCCAATTCGTCGCAAGGGCTGGCCGCTACAAGCAGCTGATTGGCTCTGTCTGGAGCGACTCGGTAGGACTGGCCTGCCTCATGGTGATAGTACGTAAAGCCCCGCTTCAGCCCGCACACGATGTCAGGATAAGCGCGTTGCCAGGAGCCGTAGGTAATGAGGGGCAGGAGGCGAGGCAGATCGTAGCGGAGGGCAAGCTGCTCCATCAGCAGATTCATCAGCGGGGACGTGGACTCTCCGATAGCGAAGCGCGGATGATGCCCGCGCTCCAGCAGAACGACGGAAAGACCCAGCCGACGGGCGATCATCGCGAGAATAGAGCCGCCAAAGCCCGAGCCGATGATGGCGAGATCAAAGTCTGTCTTCATGCCTTCGCTCCTGCGCAGAGCGCACAGCGGATCGGCGGTGCGATCCGTTGTGTTCGATTCATCGCGATGAGTCTCTCCACGCGGGCAGGCGCACAGACGCACTGGTAAAAGGACTCGATGTCCCACAGGTCGGCGAAGACGCGGCCTTGTCGAAGTTCCAGCCCGTGCTCCTGTGCGCGCTCCAAGGAGGAAATTGAGGGCGGCGTGAACAGGCCCGCCTCCGCCAAATTCTCCATCGCGCCATTGCCGCCTCGTGTGGGGATGAGGCAACAGACCGTCGCACCGCTGTTGAAGGCGACTCGCAACGACTCCTCTGCCCATTGCACGCCCTCCTGCTCCGTCATGAATGGCGGTCGGAGCAGGAGAAATACACGCAGATCGATGCCGTTGCGGGTTAAGAATGCGGCACTGCGTTCGAAATCCGCGACTGTGAATCGCTTATTCAGTAGCGCCAACGTTTGGGGATGCACTGTCTCCAGTCCGATGGCAACCTCCAGCTTTCCGTTGAGACTCGCCGCGAAGCGATGGCAGCGCTCGCCGATAAAAGCAGGATGGGATTCCACGATTGCCCGCTCGAAGCGCGAGACCAGTCGGGCGATTTCCGCATCGTCCTCCGGAGGGATCGCCTGATTGTCGAAGAAGCTTCCGGCATTGTAGAACTTGATCTGCCGAGCAGCGGGCAGGCGATCCAACGCATAAGTGATCTGCGCGGGGATGGAGCCGGGCGGAACCCGGCTGTCCGTGGTGTTTTTCCAGAGGTCGCACATCAGGCAACGGTACGGGCACTCCCTGTTGGTCAGAAAGAGCGTCGCGGTCGGCAGCATCTCACCGCTCGCGCCGATCTCCTCCTCCCACAGGAAGGCGTAGGGAACCGACGTATGAAGATCGTTCTTTGGCCCTCGCCGTTGAAGAATCCAGCGCGTCCGCTCGGCGGAGGAGTTGGGGTAGACTTCTGCCTCGGATAGTGTCTGAGTGGAAACGGCCTGCATCAGCGGGAGGGCTGCAGGTCAGCAGGAACAACGTTGCCTGAGAGGCGTTCGCCCTGAGGATCCCAGGCTACGCTTAGCCGCTCTTCCCACTGCTTCAGGAACGCGCTTCGGCACCAGGCTTTGCTCACTCTCCAGGCGCGATAGTTATCGCCGCCCGCTCCGTCCTGAAATCGGCGTTTGGGGTAGGCGGGCATCTCAATGCCCGTCACTGACTTTATCCCAGCCTTCACGACCTCCTGCTTGAGGGTATAGAGGCGCTCGACGCTGCCATTCAGCACGGTCTCAAAGGGTATGGCGAGGGCGGCGGCTATGACCGAGCGCGCGGTGTACGGGGAGAAGGCCTCGAAGCCGTATTTCTTGGCGGGCGCGTAGGTGCGGACGTAGGCTCGCGACAAACCGCCGGAATAGGTAAGGCTGTGCTTCATGTTCTCCACGCCCCAGCCCTCCTGGTAGAGCATCGGATTGCGCAGGACGCTCGAGAGCGTCAGGTCGGAATCTTCTAGCGGGTAGGATTTGAGGTTCTCGTCTCCGCCGTCCCCGTCGAGCAGATATTTGAGGGTTGGGTAACGCTCCCGTATCCCCTCCAGTAGGCAGAGAGCGACCGCCGCGCACTCGACGTCCAGAGGATGATAGTCCTCGATCACTCGAATAGCCTCCTCCAGATTCACCCGATCCGCCGGGATTCGGATCGCCTCCCACTGCGCCTCCAGCCCCAGAGTACGCACGACCGCTTCCGCCTGCGCCGCATCCTTGCCGCCCCCGAGATCGAGTGTGAACGCCCGAATCAGCCCCGGATCGCGGCCCATGGCCTGAAGCGCATGACGGGCCAACACCAGAACCGAGGTGCTGTCGATGCCCCCGGAGAAGGCCAGCCCCACCATCTCACCGTCCGGCACCGACTGAAGCCAGGACTTCAGGCTCTCGTAGGCGGCTTCGATATAGGCCGCCCCTGTTTCGTCCCTGTCCGCTGGCCCAGTGCCTATGCTCGGATTGAAAAAACGTCGATAGCGCGGCGCGGGGTCAGGGCAGCCGATCTGATCTATCTCGACCAGATAGTGCGCCGGAACCATGCGGGTATAGAGAGGGTCGAACTGCCACCCAATCTTCTCCTGCTGGCACCACTCGAAGAGCGTGTCGATCCTATCCGACGCGATGAGAAACGGGCCGTGAAACATCTTCGCGACAAAATAGCGCAGCGGCACGCCGATGGTTCGCGCAAGCCGCACTGTCTGCCCGTCACGCGCGACCGCTGCAAAATGCCCGTTGCCCGCCGCCAGCGTCGCGAGATCGCCTCTCTGCACCGCCCTCCGAATGCCCTCTTCCTCAGCGGACAGGGTCTCCGACTGCATATCCGTCAGATCAACCAGTCGATTTACGCCAGCTAGCATCAGCTTACTCCTCGTGTTCGATTTGTTCAAACTGCTGCTCACCTTTTCGACGGAAGATACGCTTTTTCCTGTCTGTCGCGTCAGCCGACGATAGAGGGTGCAAGAAGGAATGATAGCCTGTGACGTGGAAAAACGGAGCGTAGCTCGCGAATGCTCCGGAGCAAGCCGGAATGCTACGCGATCTGATTTCGACTGAAAAATTTTCTGCCCGCGCAGACCCCAGGATAAGCGAGATGACACCCGATTCGACGACAGGCAATGAGTGGCAGCAGGACAGTACCTTTCCCCCCTCCGCGGAGTTCACGGCGAAGGCCAATGCGAGAGATCCAGAAATCTACGCTCGCGCCTCTCAGGATTATGAGGGCTATTGGGCGGACTGGGCGGCGCAACTGGAGTGGTCACAGCCGTGGCATACCGTGCTGGAGTGGAGCCCGCCGCACGCGAAGTGGTTCCTCGGTGGCAAGCTGAATGTCAGCGTCAACTGCCTGGACCGCCACCTTACTGGCCCCCGCGCCACAAAGCCCGCCATCGTCTGGGAGGGTGAGCCGGGAGATCAGCGAGTTCTGACTTATGGAGAGCTTGCGGTCGAGGTCGGCAAATTCGCCAATGTCCTGAAGAAGCTGGGAGTCGTCAAGGGCGACCGCGTCACTCTCTACATGCCCATGATCCCTGAAGCGGCCATCGCTATGCTCGCCTGCACGCGCATTGGGGCAATACACGCCGTTGTCTTTGGAGGCTTCTCCGCCGAGAGCCTTGAAGAGAGAACCAATGACTGCGGCTCGAAAGTGGTCATA
>JANXLO010000314.1 GCA_025355115.1 Chthonomonadaceae bacterium | reverse complement strand
TACGGCCTGGACAATGAATCTGTATAGCTGGGCGAGTGTGGCAGCCTCGTGGAGACGGGCGCTGTGGTAGTTGATGAGAACGAGTTGCGCGTTCCGATGCTCCAGGATATCCAGCGCGCTTCTGCGTTCGATTTCGGCAGCCTTCACCTCTTTGCGGGCACGCGGCTCACCCGCGTCGGTGTGCGCCCGGAGCAGAGCGTCGGTCAGATCCCCGATTTGAGCGTCACGAGTCGGCCTCTTCGCGGGCCGTTTGCGGGGCGTCTCCTCTCGCTCGCGGTACGCCTCGGCAGGACTGCCCTGGAATCTGTCAGCAACAGGCTCAGCAATGGAAGTGGATTTCGAAATGTCCTTGTCTTTTTTCATGGTCTTGCAAGCGATCTATTGCTTCCCCTCAGCGGAAGAGAGGCCCGCAACTCTCCGAATTGCCGCGCCTTCATGCTCCTGAAAGCCAGCTTATGTCCGAGAAATGCCGTGACTCAGCGAAGGAGGCGGGCATTGATCCTCCAGGTCTAGTATGCAGGAAACTGCGGCATCCCGCCGTCTGCCATTAGACAGATTTTGCGCAACCCGGCCCCCGCATCGCCAGTCACCCTGCACGAGTTCAGTTTTAAACTACAAGATAGGTTGTTAATTGTACGGATTAGTGTAACTAAAGATTATCCTGGCAGATAATGCGCGCCTGCCATGCACGTTCCAATGCTGCTGTCGAACCAACCCTTCCAGCCACACGCAGTTGGCCTCAGGCAAAGGATTCACTCTGGTTGAGCAGCCGCGATTCAGTGCCGTCTGAATTCTGTCCCCTGCTCAATCAGTCTACCCGAGGCAAGGAATCCAAAATCTGCCGTTCAGCAGATGCTATCGACGCGCTGTCCCGACATAATGGATATAGTATGAAGCTGCGCTAGTGCGCGGAAATACCCTGCTCGCGGGCAACCGGGCATGGGGAACACTATGCGGCTTCTTCTTTGGCGCCCGACTGGCTTCTGCGCGGCAGTACATAATATCCGCTGCTCTGCTGAATGTGCAGAACGAGCCACGGGCTCTGGTTTGGAAACACCTTCGCTAAGCCCGAGCGAATCACTCGGAGTGAGGAACGATACGGATGGTGAGCGCCGTCGTAAAACCCCAGAAACTGCCGTTGGGCGAACGCCTTATCGCCCAGGGCCTCATAACCGACAAACAGCTGACGCAGGCTCTGGAATACCAGAGCGATTCGCACACTTTCCTGGGTCAGGCGCTTGTGGCGCTCGGTTACCTTACGACTACTGCGGTCAAGCCGCATCTGGAGGAGAGCTCCGGATTTCCCTGTGTCGATCTTGCCACAACCGAGATCGATGGCGATGCCGCCCGACTGCTTCCCGAGGCCTTCTCGCGCGAGAAGCGCATGCTGCTCTTCGCAGCCACGGAGACCACCGCGCGGGTCGCAATGGTGGATCCCCTCAACCTGTCGCTCGTCGATGAGCTTCGCGGCCGGCTGAATCGGCGCATCCTTCCCCATGTCGTCTTCGAGGCCGATCTCATCGATGCGATCGGTCGGATCTTCGACATTCGTTCACGAACGCAGAAAGTGCTCGATGAGATCGCGGAAACTCCAGGAGAGGATGCAGATCTCTCCATGGACGCGCTGATCGGCCTGGCGGAGGATGCCCCTATCGTCCGGTTGGTGAACAGCCTGATCCAGTCGGCGATCACCTCGGGCGCGAGCGACCTTCACATCGAGCCGCAGGAAAAATCCGTCCGGATCCGCTTTCGCCAGGACGGGGTGCTGTACGAGCAGGCGACTATTCCCCGCCAGCATCTGGCGGCAGTAGCTTCGCGCATCAAGATCATGGCGCAGATGAACATCGCGGAGCGCAGGCGTCCGCAGGACGGCAGAATCGCCTTTCACTCCACTACCGGAACACAGTACGACCTGCGCGTCAGCTCGCTCCCGCTGATCCATGGCGAGAAGATCGTCATGCGAGTTTTGGCGAAATCGGGCTCCTACGCGAACTCCTCCACGCTGGGATTCTTCCCCGATCAGAAATCGCTCTTCGAGCAGTTCATCCAGCAGTCCCACGGGATCATGCTGGTTACGGGGCCGACCGGCTCAGGCAAATCGACCACGCTGTTTGCAGCCTTAAATCAGATCAACGACTCCACCCGCAACATCAACACAGTCGAAGATCCGGTGGAGTACAACATTCCCGGCGTCAATCAGATGCAGGTGAATCCACAGATTGGCGTCACCTTCGCGGCGGGGCTGCGGACGCTTCTCCGTCAGGATCCTGATGTCGTCATGGTGGGCGAGATACGGGATCACGAGACCGCGGAGATGGCGGTGCAGGCGGCGCTGACCGGGCATCTCGTCCTCTCGACGCTGCACACCAACAGCGCTGCGGGAGCGCTCACGCGCCTCCTGAACATGGGCATAGAGCCGTTCCTCATCACATCGTCGCTAATTGGAACCATCGGCCAGAGGCTGCTACGAACCATCTGTCCGCACTGCCGCGAGATGCAGCCGACCGACCGCGCCAAGCTCGCAGCGCTGGGAAAAATAGCGGATGACCGCATTCCGGAGATGCTCCCTGTCGGGCGCGGCTGCGAGAAGTGCGGAGGGCGCGGCATGAAGGGCCGCACCGCAGTGTATGAGATGATGCCAATGTGCGACTCCTTACGAGCGATGCTGCTGCGAAGCGCTGCAACAGAGGAGATCCACCACGAGGCAGTGGCCCGCGGAATGGTCACCATGCGCAACGCCGGGCTGGAAAAGGTGCTTTTGGGCACCGTCATGCCCGAGGAGCTGCTGCGAGTTCTGTATTCGGAGGGATTTTAACGCTATGGCCGTTTTCAGTTATGTGGCACGAGACCGCGAGGGCAATCAGCGGCTGGGCACGATCGAGGCAAAGGATTTGGGAGACGCCCGCGAGACCGTGCGAGCACGTGAACTCTATGTCGTGACCATCCAACGCAAAGCGGATTCAGCCGCTTCGCTATCGCTCTTTCGCCGCAAGAAGGTGAAGCTGGGCGATCTGGTCATCATGAGCCGTCAGCTCGCGACCCTGTTCCGCGCCGGCATATCGCTGCTGGACTGCTTCTATGCCGTCTCGCGTCAGTGCGAAAACCCTATCCTTGCCGAGGCCCTGGAGAGCGTTCGTCTCAGCGTGATGGAGGGCAACACGCTTACGGACGCGATGAGGATGCATCCGGCAGTCTTCAATTCCAAATTCATCGCACTGGTTCAGGCCGGCGAGACGGGAGGGGTGCTCGACCAGACGCTCGAGGTGGCCGCCGATCAGTTCGACCGGGAGGCCGACCTTCAGGAGAAGATCAAGGCCGCCGCCGTCTATCCGACTATCGTCCTGTGCGCCTGCTTCGGCGTGGTGATCTTCATGCTGGCCTTCATCGTGCCGGTGTTCGCGACCGTCTACGCTCAGTTCAATGCCAAGTTGCCCCCCATGACCCTGCTGCTGATGGCCCTGAGCGCCTTTATGCTCTCCTACTGGTGGATCATCATCGGCGGAGGCTTCGCGGCATTCAAGGGACTGAAGCGCTTCTGCAAGACGAACCTGGGACTGCACTTGCTGCATCGTCTTCATCTCAAGCTGCCGCTGCTGGGTAAGCTGAACAGAAAGGTTGCGATAGCCCGCTTCACCGAGACCTTCGGCGGAGCGGTGAAGGCGGGCATCCCGATCCTGCAGGCGCTCGCCGTCTCCGGGCAGACGACCGGAAATGTAGTCATCATGGACGCGATAGACCGCGCCGCCCTACAGGTCGAAGACGGAAAGCCCCTGGCGTTCGCGCTCGAGCAGACCAAGGAGTTTCCTCCGATGGTCGTCTACATGATCGCGGCGGGGGAGCAGTCCGGAAATCTGGACACAATGCTGGAGGAGATATCGCGCTTTTTTACCCGCGACATCGAGTACGCGGTGGGCCGTCTGACGCGCAGCATGGAGCCAATAATGACGATGATCATCGGCGTGATAGTCCTTTTTATCCTCCTGGCGCTCTATATGCCGGTGTTCAACCTGACGCACGTGATTCAGAAGTAGGATGAGTTTTACGTGAAGTTCGCAAAATGTGCCATTTCGCAGATGTTCCCCTGCCTGTAGCTGCGATACAATAAGCCAGTAGGAACCGAAAGGGTTACTGAACAAGCTTTCCGAACCGACACCGCCAAGGAGACACACATGCTTCGCGCCAGATCACTTTCCGCTCTCCGAAACCGCAAAGGTTTCACGCTCATCGAACTGCTCGTCGTCGTCCTGATCCTCGCGATCCTGATGGCCGTCGCCATGCCGCTCTACCTCAGCGCCGTCGCTGACTCCCAGCGCAAAACCTGCCGCGCCAATATGCAGACCATCGCCAATGCTGTCCAGGCCGCTCGCGTCAAGACAGGCGCAGCCAACTATGCCGGACAGATCGCTCCCATCACTACAACCACCCTGCCCGACCTCGCCGCAACTCCCGCTTGTCCCAACGGTGGAACCTACTCGGTCGCAGTCGGCGTCGGCGGCACGAACGCCACATTCCTGGTCGCCTGCAGCTTCGGCGGCACCACGCACGGCACCTTCGAGCCGGGCATCGACAGCAACTAGGACAGCCTCATCTGTGCAGCCGCACGAGGCCGCAGCGCCTGGCTCCGACCGGTTTCATGAAACCGGTTGGAGCTTTCTTCTTTTCTCAAACGGACACGGAGCTCATCATGCCAGATATCCCCTTGAAGCAGTGCGGAATTCTCGCGATCGCCGCCGCCGGAATGCTTGCCCTCATCCCTTCCAACGCTCAGCGCTCTCCCTTCCCGACGGTCTCGATAAGAAGCGCTGCGAGCACTCGGCCCGCGTCGCCTCGGTCGCAGCGTGCCTCCCTGTGTCTCTCACGTCTGCCGCTTGCTTTCGAGAGTAATCGGGGGCAGACGGACAGGCGTGTGCGGTTTGTCGCCCATCAGCCCGACTCGACGCTGTTTCTCACGCCAGCCGAAGCCGTTTTCTCCCTCCAGGGGAGTCCACGGCTGCTCGCGGAACCGGCTTCGGGATTGCCGGTCGATCCTTTTACCCCGGCTTCCCGCATCCGCCGCAGGGCCACGAAGCCTCTGGTGCTGCGGATGCAGTTGACAGGGGCCGATCCACATGCGAAGGCGACAGGGGAACTGCCTCTGCCCGGCACTGTCAACTATCTTGTGGGTCGAGGGCCGGGCAGGCGTCAGACGGGAATTCCCACCTTCGCAAAAACCCGGTTCAGCAGTGTCTATAAGGGCGTTGATGTGGTCTATTACGGCAATGCCGAGCGATTGGAGTACGATTTCCTGGTGGCTCCTCACGCCGACCCCAAACAGATCGGGCTCCGCTTTGGAGGCGCGGATGCAGTTCACGTCGCAAAATCCGGTGATCTGGAGGTGAAGCTGGGAGGCAGGACGCTCCGATGGAAGAAGCCGACAGTCTACCAGTCAAGCGCGTCCGGACGACAGAGCGTGACGTGCGCCTACGCTCTTTCCCTTGACCGTGCTGGCAGGCAGATCGTGCGATTCGCGACCGGCAGATACGACGCTTCACGGCCGCTCGTCATAGACCCGATACTTCTCTACTCCACCTACCTGGGAGGCGGGATCGGAGAGGCGGGGGACGGCATCGCGCTGGATGCCGCCGGATGCGCTTACGTCACAGGCTTCGCCGACTCGAGGGACTTTCCCACCACAGCGGGAGTGGTGCAGACGACCAACAACAGCGTTCGCCGCGCGAACGCCTTCGTAACAAAGCTTGATCCGACCGGCGGGTCCGTCCTCTACTCCACCTATTTGGGCGGCAGCGGGTTCGAGTCCGGCAACGCCATCGCGATCGACTCTGCAGGACAGGCATGCATCACAGGTGAGACGGACTCATCCGACTTTCCTGTCACCCTGGGTGCTTATCAGCAGGACAATGTCAGCGGCGTCACCGCCTTCGTTGCAAAGTTGAACCCTGCCGGCACCGCTCTCGTCTACGCAACCTTCCTTGGTGGAAGCATAGGTGAGGCCGGGAATGGCATCGCGCTTGATCCCGCAGGCAACGCTTACGTCACAGGCTACACGAGCTCCGCCGACTTCCCGACGACGATTGGCGCGCTGCAGCCTGCTAAGCGCAGCACCAACGGCGCGAACGCTTTCGTCGCCAAGCTCAACGCGGACGGCACGGCCCTTCTCTACTCGACCTATCTTGGAGGCAAAATCGGAGACTACGGCAACTCGGTTGCCATCGATGCTGCGGGCGACGCCTACATTACTGGGCTGACTTACTCGGCGAACTTTCCGACCAGCGCAGACGCATACCAGACGACCAAGCGCAGCGTTCGCAGCTCCAACGCCTTCGTCTCGAAGCTGAATCCCGCCGGGACCGCCCTCGTCTATTCGACTTATCTCGGCGGGACAGGATTCGAGGCAGGCAACGGAATCGCTCTCGATGCTGCGGGCAACGCCTATGTGACCGGCTACACCGGATCATCGAACTTTCCGACCACTACAGGAGCCTATCAGACGACCAACCGCAGCAGCACCAGCTCCAATGCCTTTGTCGCAAAGCTAAACCCCGCTGGAACAGCCCTGGTCTACTCCACCTGCCTCGGCGGCAATGGCGGCGACTACGGCAATGGAATAGCAGTCGATCCTTCAGGATGCGCCTATGTCGCTGGCCTTACGAACTCGCTTAATTTCCCCGTCTCTCTTTCTGCTGTGCAACCTCTGAATCACAGCGTCAGCCGCTCGAACGCATTCGTCGCCAAATTCGACGTGACCGGAGGCGTCCTTCTCTACTCCACCTGCCTTGGAGGGACTCAAGGGGATAGAGCCAGCGGGATCGCGATCGACCCGGCAGGCAACGCCTTCATAACCGGATCCGCGACCTCAACGGATTTTCCAATCAGCTCATTAGCGTATCAGGCCATGAATCATGCCATGACCGAAGGAACTGCCTTCGTCACACGGGTGAGCATTCCTGCTCTCGTGGCCGATTTCAATGGGGATGGAAACTCGGACATGCTGCTTCAGGATCTAAGTGGCAACATCGCGGCATGGTTCATGAACGGCGCCACGTGTACAGGGGGCACCTACTTCTCCATGAATCCCCCGATCAGCTACAGGCTCGCGGGAAGTGGCGATTTCCGGGGAGATGGCACTCTCGCCCTCGTGTTGCAGAACAGCAGCGACAACTCGATTGCGTTGTGGTACACGAGCGGGACCAATCACTCTGTGATCTCCGGGGGGGACTATGTCAATCCAGTCCCGACGGCAGGGTGGAAGGTCGTGGGCGTCGGGGACTTCAACGGGGACGGCAAGTCGGACCTTGTCTTTCAGAATCAGACGACGAATCAGATCGCCATCTGGTTTATGAACGGCCCGAATTACATCGGCGGCGTCTTGATGCCGTATGTTCCCCCCGCTGGCTGGCTGGCCGTCGGCGCAGGTGATCTCAACGGCGACGGCAGCCCCGATCTGGTCTTCCAGAATCAGTCCACAAGCCAGATTGTGGTCTGGTTCATGGCCAGTTCGACCTATCTGGGCGGCAGCGCCATCGGGACCACCATCGCCTCCGGATGGAGCGTGGTCGGAGTGGCGGACTACAATGGCGACGGCTATGCCGACCTGCTATTCCAGAACGCCTCCTCCAATCAGGCCGCGATCTGGTTCATGAATGGGACGACCTATCTGAGCGGGAGCGCCCTCTCCCTCAGCCCGCCAGCCGGATGGACAATCACCGGCCCTCGATAGCCGGCTCCCGTGCCCCGAGGGACTCCGCCGCAGGCGATCGCCTGCGGCGGAGTGCATTTTCGGTGAGCATTTCAAAATCTGCCGTTTCGCAGATGTTTCCGAAGCGGCCGCTCCGATACAATAGAGTCATCGAAGCTTGCTTTTGCCAACCATCAGCCACCCCATCGCACTTCGTCACACCCAGGAGGAAATCATGTCCCGATCCCGATCCATTTCCGCTCCCCGAAACCGCAAAGGTTTCACGCTCATCGAACTTCTCGTCGTCGTCTTGATCCTCGCTATACTGATGGCCGTTGCCATGCCGCTCTACCTCAGCGCCGTGACCGACGCGCAACGCAAAACGTGCCGCGCAAACATGCAGACCATCGCAAACGCCGTCCAGGCGGCCCGCATCAAGACAGGCGCCAGCGACTACGGCACCATCATCACTGGCGGAGTGACAACTACCATACTTCCCGACCTGACCGCCGTTCCCGTCTGCCCGAACGCCGGGGCGTATGGCCTCGCAAACGGCAGCTCCGCAACCACGTCTACCTTCAAGGTGACATGCGGCTACGGCACCGGTGCTGGGGCTCATGGAAAATTCGAGCCGGGCGTCGACAGCAACTAGTGCCTGCTCCTCGATGCGGCTCCAGAAAAGCCGTAAAAGTCTCCGACAGGCCCCGGTAAGGCCTGTCGGAGCACTTGCCTCTTCCGGCCCGACATGGACCGTGTCCGTTCCGACCTGCAACAGCAGAACGTTGCGCACAGAGCCCCAATCCAGGAAGTGTCCTTCATGAAATCTTTCCCGCCGCGATTTTCGCTCCGACGCAAAGGGGCCATTCTGCTCAATGTGCTTATTGTCGTCGTGATCACGAGCATTCTACTCGCGGGCCTCTCCACGCTGGTCGTTTCGGACTCCTCCATGACGACGACGGAAAGCAACTATGCGAACTCCCTCGTCACCGCTGAGGCTGGGATCAACTATGAGCTGCGAAAGATCAGCACCGACGACACGACCGCCGATCAGAAGCACTCC
>JANXLO010000305.1 GCA_025355115.1 Chthonomonadaceae bacterium | reverse complement strand
TGCCGAAGGTCGGCAAGGACGGAGAGATTATCGCCGTGGCGGACGGCTATGCGCGAAACTATCTGTTTCCTCGTTCGCTCGCCGTGGTCGCCAAAGGCACGGCTCTCAAACAGCATGCTACCCGCATAAACCGTGAAGTGGCGAAGACCACCGCGCTGTTGACCGCGGCACAGTCAAACGGAGAGAAGCTGCGCGATCAGTCGTTTCAGATTCTTGCCAAGTCCAACCCCAAGTCCAACCGCCTCTTCGGTGCCGTCACCGAAGCCGACGTCGTGGAGATCATTCAGAAGACGCTCGGCATCGAAGTGGACAAGCGGCGCGTCAGCCTGATAGACCCGATCAAAGTGACCGGAACCTACGACCTCACCGCGCGCCTGCATCCCGAAGTCACCGTGCCCTTCAAAGTCGAGGTGGTGACGCCTGAGATTCTGGAAGGACGCGAAAAGGCCCGTGTTGCGGCCGAGGCTGCCGCCGTCAAGGAAGCTGCCCGCGTCGCCGCCGCTGAAGTCGCCGCTCAGGCCGCCGCCGAAGCTCGCGCCGCCGCCATAGAGGCTCGAGGCGATGAGCCGCCCCGCGAGCGCCGCCCGCGCCGAAACTACTCCCTGCTCGACGAGGCTCCCGACGCGGAAGGCTGATGCCTGTCAACGCAAGCTGAACTGATTCTCTCACCCTCCGTATCGGCCGGAGGGTGCGGATCGCCGACAGGCCAGGCGTAGACAGCTCTGGCATGTTCCGCGTGATCTTCCGTCAATTCCGAGCCGCTCGTCGTATACGCTCCGACTCCTCTTTCTCACCTGCTGCATCTGCCTCATACTTGCTGTTCTTCGGAGGGCGTCGTCGTGGCATCGGACTATCCGGCTTCGTTTGATCGTGTTCCTCCGCAGAACCTCGAAGCGGAGCAGGCTGTTCTGGGTTCGATGCTAATCGAGCGCCCTGCGGTTGAGCGCGGGTCCGAACTGCTGCGCCCCGAGGACTTCTACCGCGACGCCCATCGCCACATTTTCGAGGGCATGTTGGCTCTCACCCAACGGGATGAGCCTGTGGACCTCATCACCCTCACCGATGAGCTCCGCTCCCGCGGCCAGTACGATTCGGTCGGCGGGCTGATCTACCTCCAGAACCTCATGGAGGCGCCCTCCACCGCCGCCAACATCGAGTATTACGCCCGTCTGGTTGAAGAGAAATCCATTCTCCGCCGCCTCCTCGATGCCGGAACTCAAGTGCAGGGCCTTGCATACTCGGAGTTCAACAACATCAGCGAGGTCGTGGACAGAGCCGAGCAGATTGTCTTCGAGATCGGCCGCCGCCGCGCCGGGCAGTTCTTCAAGCCCCTGCGGCCCTTGTTGGACAAGGAGCTCGACCGCCTCGACAGCCTGGACGCCAACCGCGGTGCGCCTACGGGCCGCAAAACCCCCTTCGATGACCTGAACTACAAGACCGCAGGCTTCCAGCCTTCCGATCTCATCATTGTCGCTGCTCGACCGAGTATGGGCAAATGCGTCAAGTGGGACACACTCATCGTCGATCCCCGAACCGGTGAGCGTCGAACCATAGACGAGTGCGTCAGAATTAAACTTCCTGAGGTCTGGGGCGTCTCGATGTCGGGGACTGTGCGCAGGACGGCAGTGGCCGACTGGATTGACAGCGGCAAAAAGCCCTGCTTCCGCGTCACTACGGACACTGGCCGCAACGTGGAGGTCACTGGCCACCATCCGTTTCTCACACAGGAGGGCTGGAAGCCGCTGCACTGTCTCGAGGCAGGCGACAAAATCGGCGTTCCCCGCACTCTTCCCTCCTTCAGTCCCGAAATCCCACGTCAGCGCCATCAATATTCCCCGGGAATCACACGGCCTTCAGCAATCATCTGGCATGAAGGCCTTTCGAGGCTAACAGCGTCGCTACGCTCGCTTCTCGGTTCAGGCCGCTCGATACGTTGCCCGGACGGCTCTGTCAGCATCGAGTTCGAGGAGACCCGGGCAGAGGCGGCGACGGACATTCTGCACGGACTGACGCGACTCGGCATCGTCGCAAAAGTAACGCGCGAAAGCAGAGGCCGTTGCCTCGTCGATATAAATGAGCCGCGGTCGGTCACAGAGTTCATTCGTCAAATTGGGCAGCCAAGTGAAACGGGCTCTCTAACTTGGCTCGGTGCTGACGAGAGTCTTTGTCCGAGCGAAAAGCATCAGGAGACCGAAGGCAGCGATATCTATTGGGATGAGATCACCGCCATCGAGCCGACGGGCATTCATCAGGTTTACGATTTGACCGTGCCGGACGGAGCCAATTTCATCGCACAGGATGTCTGCGTGCACAATACCGCTCTCTCGGTGCAGGTGGCGCAATATGTCGCCCTCAACGAGAAGCTGCCGGTGGCGATCTTCAGCTTGGAGATGTCCGCGGAGCAGTTGGTGACGCGCATGATCTGCTCCGAGTCGAAAGTGGACGCCCACAAACTGCGAACGGGGTTTCTGCAGAGCGATGACTGGCAGAGGGTGGGGGAGGGAATTCAGCGTCTCGCGGAAGCGCCAATATTCATCGACGACTCGCCCGATATCTCCGTCTTAGAGATACGCGCCAAATGCCGCCGTCTCAAAGCCGAGCAGAAGGGGCTGGGCATGGTGGTCATCGACTACCTCCAGCTGATGCGTTCTCACAAGCGCACCGAAAACCGCAACCAGGAGATCTCCGAGATCACCAGGTCCACCAAGCAGATGGCCCGTGAGCTGGAAGTTCCTGTGATCGCACTGTCGCAGCTTAGCCGCGCCGTTGAATCCCGTCCTGACAAGCGCCCGATGCTCTCCGATCTGCGTGAATCCGGCGCAATCGAGGCGGAGGCGGACATCGTAATGTTCATCTACCGCGAAGCCTACTACAAGATGAAAGAGGCGACTTCGGCGGAGGACGATAGGGAGCAGCAAGGACGAGACTGGCAGGATCGAGACCGCGAGAAGCTCGAGGTAGCGGAGCTTATTATCGCCAAGCAGCGAAACGGCCCGACCGGCCCGGTCAAAGTCGGCTTCCTGCCGCACTATGCCCGATTTGAAAACCTTGCACCCGGATACTACGACGATGGCGATAGGGAGTAGACGAAGAGGGAGAGTAGAGATGCGCGTACTGGTGGTGGGAGGCGGCGGGCGAGAGCATGCGCTGGCATGGAAAATCGCGAAGAGTCCTCTGGTCGACAAAATATTCTGCGCGCCGGGCAATGCGGGCATCGCGCAGCTTGCGGAGTGCGTTCCGATTCAGGCGACGGAAATTGCGGGTTTAGTTGACTTTGCCGAACGCAACAGGATTGGTCTTACTGTAGTCGGGCCAGAGGCTCCGCTCATCGCCGGGATAGTGGACGCCTTCGAGGCGCGCGGCCTGCCCATCTTCGGCCCTTCTACAGATCCCGCACGGCTGGAGGGCAGCAAAACCTTCGCGAAGGAGCTGATGCAGGCGGCAGGCATCCCAACAGCAGCCTACTGGACGTGTCGCTCTCTGGCGGAGGCGCAGGCAATTGTGCGGGCCTACTACACGCAGAACGGCCCCGAGGTCGGCATCGTCATAAAGGCGGATGGGATAGCGGCAGGCAAAGGCGTGATCGTCGCGGGTAGCCAGGCGGAGGCGGAGGCGGGGCTGTTGCGGATAATGGGAGAGCGCGTCTTCGGAGCCGCTGGCGACGTCGTGGTCATCGAGGAGCGGCTCTACGGCGAAGAGACTTCCATCATGGCAATTACGGACGGCGAGACGATCATTCCGCTCGTCCCGTCACAGGATCATAAGCGAGTAGGGGAAGGCGATACCGGCCCGAACACGGGCGGGATGGGAGCGTACTCTCCCGTTCCAGGCATCCCAGAGGACACGGCGAGCGTGGTGATGGAGCGCATTCTCCGCCCTGCTGTCCGGGCGGTTCGTGAACTGGGGATTCCCTATCGAGGCGTCCTCTATGCCGGGATCATCGTCACGGCGGACGGGCCAAAATGCATTGAATTCAACTGTCGGTTGGGGGATCCTGAGACGCAGGCAGTGCTTCCGCTGTTGGAGAGCGACCTGGTGCCGCTTCTGATGGGCGTGACCGACTGCACGCTCGATAAGCAGGAGGTACGTTGGCGCGGGGGAGCCTCCGCCTCCGTCACAGCGGTGTCTAAAGGCTACCCTGGAGAGTACGAGATCGGCAAGGTTATCTCAGGACTGGAGTTGTTCGTCGGTCAGGAGGATTGTCTCGTCTTTCATGGCGGCACGAGGCTCGAAGATGGCAGAACAGTGACGGATGGCGGTAGAGTGCTGAGCGTGACCGGACTAGCTGATGACCTTCGCGCCGCCGTGGCTCGCGCCTATGAAGGATTGGATCGCCTTCATTTCGAGGGCATGTCCTTCCGTCGCGACATCGCAGCCCGCGCCCTGCAGTCCGTTGACTAGCGCTCCGTCTTCAACGGCGATCTGTTCTGGCCGAGCCCGACTATTTTGTGACCATCTCGCCCATCTGAACGACCTCGAAATCATGGCCTTTCAGCCGCTTCATCGTGTTTAGCTCGTCGTCGTTCCAGCGTGGGTCAGGAGAGCCGCTTAGAAACCAATCGGAGCCGTTGTCAGCGAGTATCATGCCGTACTTCTGAAGCGCTTTGAGCACGGGCCGAACACTCTGCGGGAAGCTCGCAATGTCTATCGATGCCTTCAGGCGTACTCGCATTCCCATCGGCGGCAGGCTAGAATCCGTCGATCTGCTGGCGAAGTGGCGGGCGGGCGGCACGAAGGCATGACGTGATTTGACGCACGTAAATCGCAGCGCATGATCTATCACCCTCCGCCCCACGGCCTCCTCATATCTCACAAGCCCCGGAAATATCGGGAGCCCCGCTGCATCCGCCGATGTCCATCCTGAGGGTCGCTCCCGGTTGGTCTTCAGATCGAAAATCGCCCCCGAGCCTGCCCTCCATCCTTTGCCTTCTGGGTAGGAGGAGAACAGCTCATAGAGGAGCCAGTTGTCTCGATCCAGCACAAGCAGATGCCGGTCTCCGTTCGATTTCGGCCCGCCCTCGATCGGCGCGTTGGGCGGAATGGGGTACGGGCCGGCATCGCTCTCATCAACATACTGGAACTTGACGGAAACGCGGATTTTGGCTTGCTCGCCTGAGATAACAGTGTACGGAATCCCGTTCGGGTTACCGTTATACGTCGTGCCGAAATCGGGATGCAGTGGCTTGTTAAGACCAATGCTCGCGACAAGGGTGTCCGACCGCGGATCCACAGGCATTCGTGAGATGTCCTGATTCCAGGGGTTGTCGGCCGGAAAGACCCGCTTTCCGTTCAAGTCGGCTCCGATTCCCAACGCCGGTCTTCCCTCTGATGACGAAGTCCGCTGTCCACCCCAACAGATGCCTGCAAGGCCAATCAGCGCCGCCGAACAAATTACCCCCACGCCTCTTGTGATCTTCATCTTGCTGCTCCTTAATCGCCGCTTGCTCATACTCAGGTTCACTCCGGAACATGACGACTCCTTTAAACAAGACTTTCGTAATGCGGCATCGGAAGAAGTATGCCGCCGCTATTCTCGTAGAAGGTCTCATCGAGCGGAAATCGGCCGTCTTTCGCAGCGATCCAGTTTGCCCCGTCGCAGGGGTGGTAGGAGAGCATTCGGGCCCAATCACGGTAGTTCTGGTGTCCATTGGCCTCAAGGACGCCATCCTCCAGGCCGGGCAAAGGAGCCAGACGGGCAGCGAATGTTTTGTTCCAGTCGACGAGAACAGGGTTCACCGTCAAATCAGCGCAGAAGCAGGGGACGCCGTGAGCGTATGCGACCTGCGCCATGCGGAAACTCATACTGAGGGTTTTGGCGGCTGGCTTCAGCGCGATGGCGCCGTAGCCGAGCGCGATACGCTCCGCCGTGTCCTGGTCGGTATGGGCGCTCTCGTCGGCGGCCACGCGGATTGGCACGTCGGTCACACTCTCTTTCAGATCCTCAGGGAACGGCTCCTCAAGCAGCATAGTCCGCGCCAGCGCTCCGCAGTTGTCCAGCGCATCCACCAGGCTCAACAGCCGCGCCTTGCCGTCGTAGCGGCCATTGGCATCGAGGTAGTACCGGACGTTAGGGAATACCTTGAGCGCGGAGTGGAGATCACGCATCCGAGCCACGTCCCAGTCGAGCATCTTTGCCTGGTCACCGTCTTTAGCGGGGTCTGAGCCGATTTTGATTTTGAGCAGAAAATGACCCGTCTCCGCGAGGTTGACAGCCTGCGCAGTCGTCATTGCGTAGCCGACAGCCGGTACGCTTATGACGTTGCGGTGCCGATGCGAGAGAGCGGGCCGGGCGAAATGGGGAATCAGATCGTCGAAATGAGAGAGCTCGTTCGTGGCTGCAAAGAGCCTCCACGCGGCGTTGTCTAATGCGACAAGGGAGTTAAGGGCGAAAGTGGTTCGGAGCGCGGGGTTGCGTGTGATCTGCCTCCCGTACTCCATCGTGAGCGGCAACAGTGTATCGAGCAGGTCGAGAGGTGAGTCGAATGACCTGCCCTCCGCCGTTTCGAGCGCATGGGAAGTGAGCAGGAGCATGAGAGCATTGCCCGCCGCCTCTGATCGCCCTGCAAATACCTGCGGATCAGACCAGAGTACACTCTGCACTCCCAGACCCACTCCGCGGCTGCCAGCGTCGCTCTCAAGCAAGGCAATGCTCTGCCAGATTTCGCTTAGAAATCCGCCTTTGAAGCCGAAGGGAACAGCCAGACGTTCCCGTTCGAAGTTTAGATTGGTGCGCTCGATTCGTATCACGGGCTTAGGGCGTCTTCTTGCTGCCGTTGGTGATAGGGAGCGGGGTCTGTGTCTGCACGGGCACGGCCGGAGCGTTGCTCTGCTGACCGCTCAGTTGCTGCGGTGGATATACGTTGGAGTTGTACCCTCTACGTGAAGGAGTGGAGTTATAGAAGAGCTGGAAGTCAGGAAGGGCATTCACATATATTTGGCTGCCCATCCAGCGCCAGTTCAGACGCGTCGATTGAGTCAGCACATTGAGAGCCTCCGGCAACGTCCGGGGAGTGATATAGCCCAACATATTGAACTTTGGCCCCGTCGGAACGCTAGGATCGACGATGATCCGCGTGTTCGACTGCCTGCCCATCTCCTCGAGAACTTCCGCCACAGGGGTTTTCTCATGGCCCGTGTTGATGAAGACAAGCCCGTTCTGCTGGATGAACTGGCGATAGGAGTTCGGATTGAGCAAGCTGTTGCTCTGCGGGTCAATCGCAAAAATTTCGGCCAGATCGCTGTCGGTCAGGTAGTTGAAACGCCCGCCAGCTGCGCTCCGTTCGGCTGCAGTTCCAGGCGGGCCGGGAGCGGGCTGCCGGCGCATTTTAGGGGCGTCTGCGCTTTTGGCTATGGCTCTCCCAGAGGGGCCTTGCGCACCAGCAGCACCGCCCCCAAAGAGTCCCGAGGCTGGACCAGTTTGAGCAAATCCTGCCTGACCATTCGCTTTCGGGGCATCCACGACGGACGGCTGCCTTGCGGCCAGGGCCAAGTCTTCCGGAAGGTCGAGACCAAACGTTCGCAGCTGTTGCCGCATGAGCGCGTCGAGGTCCCGCAGACGAGAGATGGCTGCTTTGGTCGCCTCGAAATCCTGCTCGAAGAGATAGATGCCCTTCTCGTTCTTGTGGTTTTTGAGGAGCAGTTGCTTGCAGATGGCGTCAAGGACAGTGGAGAGAGACTGCTCAGTCAGACGCATGGTGACGTGACCGACTGCGCTGTTGTCGGCGGTGAACTGCTCCTTGGCCTGATCGAACACCGCTTTGAGCAGGCTCTGCACATCGGCATTGTCCGCGTCCACCGTGAACTTTTCCGAGGTTCCCGTCACCTGCAGCTTCGAGGCGGGCACTGTGTAGACGGAGATTGGAGTCTGATCCGTCGCAGATCCCTCCGCCCACGCCATTACTGATGAAAAGGACATGGCGAACGCGGCGATGGATGCGATCCATATTCGTTTTGATATGCTGAAGCCAGGGAATTTCATTTTTTCTTTCCTGATCGATTGAAGCACATGCCGTCTCGCTCTATCCTTGGCATCGTATGGCGGCGGCTTTGTAGACTAATAGTATGCACTATGGCATCAGTTGCCATCTGCTTCGATATGAAATGTGCCTTCGCTGTCCTGTGCATCGACGCCAGCCACTATGCGCGTTGAGTTGGTGAAGCCGCGCACTTCGTCGTCAACCTGAAGACTTACTCCGGTTGCGGGCTGAATCGGGCCGGCGGATGCCAGTGTCGTGTTCTGAAAATCCAGGGCACTCTGTGCCGTCAACTCCGCACGTTGTGTTTGCTTCGGGAAGAGGGCGGATATCTTCAGGGAGAGGGTGGGTGAGTCCCTCTTATCTTCCGCTTCCGCCAAGCTCATGCTGGACGTCAAATCTCTTTTCCTCAACGATTCTGCTGTGGATGGCAGGATCTGGCTTAAAAAATGCCTGGCACTTCCCAGAGCGATCTGTTCGCCCCTTGGATCGCTGCGGCGATGCCGGGCGGCAGAATGGATTGGCGTTCGTGCGACAACGGCCCTTGTGAGTAGACGTTCTGCCTGCCCGTTGGAAAGGCCGGGCACGATTCGCTGCTCGACATGCGGTGATCTGTCAGGGGCCAGCGAGGCGATCTCGGTGCGGCTAGTTGAGTAAGGCACCGCCGCTGTCGATCCGGCGATCGTCGTCTTGGGCCCATTTGACGCCGGAAGACCGTGGTTTCCATGCCTGATCAACCCGATCGTCAGCAAGCCGATCGCGAAGGCGGGCAGTGCCGCCGCCCACAGTTTTCGGCGTGAGGAGGCTCTGTCCCTCGCCAGCCTGGAGTAGAACCCTGACCGCAGATCGCCGGGGGAAGGAACGGCCTTAACGGCAGTCTGCAGGACGCTCTCCAGCGAGCGGCAATGGTCGATCTCGGCGCGACAGGCGCTGCAGTTGTCGAGATGAGCCTGCACCGCAGCATGCTCCTGTGACGGCAGCGAGCCGTCCACATAGGCCCACTCCACGGCTAGAACCGCCTGACAGTCTGGAGCGGAAAAACTATTTGAACTAGAGCGATGGTTTCGCTGCATCGTGCTGCTCCTTTCTGTGCGTGTCCGAAGGATCCAATCCACAGGCAGCCGTATATTTGTCCTTGAAGAGCAGACGTGCGCGATGGAGGCGTACTTTAGCGGCAGCTACAGAACAACCGAGCGTCTCCGCGATCTCCTCAACAGACAGCCCTTGATAGTAGCGGAGCACGAGGATGTCGCGGCCCGCAACAGGGCAGAGCATGAGCACTTTCTGCACCGACTCCCGCTCCATGGTACGCTCGAATGCGTACTCCGGCTCCCCTTCAGGGTCCGCTGCTCTGTTGAGTATGGAAGGCTCGTCCAGCAGCGGGAGGAATCGCCAACGACGGGAGCCGCGAGCTGCGTCGACTCCCCTGTTGACCGCTATTCGGTAGAGCCACGTGGCAAAGCGGGCACCCTGACGAAAGCCACCGAGGGACTTATAGACTTGCAGGAACACATCCTGAGTTAAATCTCTGGCCTCCTCGGAGTTGCCCACGATTCCATAGATAATGTTATAGACGTAGTCCTGGTATTTGAGGAACAGCGCGTCGAAGCCGGATGCATCGCCGCGCAGAAAGCGGGCGACGAATCGGCTGTCATCGTCGGTCGTCACCGGCCGTCCCCCGTTCATCGGTATGCCCCACACCAGTGTACCGGTCTCTTGAATCGACAAAGGTCTATCCCTGGCACTCCTCGATGGGGACTGCCCGTCCGCACAGATTTTTCAGCGGTCTCGGCCATTAGACGCACCTCCTCTGCAAAAGGTTACGTGCATGCTTTGCCGCCGTAAAGCACCGGTGCTCGGTCAAAACTGCACGCAGTTAAGTCGGGCCTGCATTTAGGCCGCACACGACCTTTGCCATTGAAAGCGAGCAGGAATTAATGGGGCAATCTGGAATTTGGATATGTCCCGGTACTGAATATTCCAGGCTGCAAAAAAATACAAGTTGAGTGTGAGATTTTTGGTCAGGAAGATACCGTTTTTGCGTTA
>JANXLO010000294.1 GCA_025355115.1 Chthonomonadaceae bacterium | reverse complement strand
CCTATCGTGTTCGCACCGCCGGGAGCTGCAACCTGCACCCAGTCCCCCCAGTTGGTGTAGGTCGTCAGGCGGTCGCTCTTGTCCGTCGCGGCCACGGCGATGACGTTCGCGTCACCCGCCGGGTAGTTGATGTCGGAAACGCCATCATTTCCGGCCGCGGCGCAGAGAATACAGCCGTTGTTCCAGGCGTACTGGCAGGCGTTGTTGAGGACGTCCGTATAGCCAGTGTTGCCCAGGCTCATGCTGATGACTCTGGCGCCGTGATTGACGGCCCAGGTAATGCCGTCGGCGATATCGGAGTCGGCTCCAGTGCCGTCCCTACCCAGAACACGCACCGGCATGATCTTGATGAAATGCGAGTCGGAGTTTCCGGCCTGCCCGTTCCAGCCCGCTATGCCCGCAACGCCGATGCCGTTATTGGTCTGCGCGGCGGCAATTCCGGCCACATGCGTCCCATGCCCATAGACATCCAGAGCGACATCGCGGCGTGCGGCGGCGGCATCGTAACCCACCACTCCGTCTGCGTCACGCAAAATTTTGTTGGTCAGGTCGGGGTGATTGCTGTCGACTCCTGTGTCGATGATGGCGATGATGATCTGCTTTTTCGGGCTCCAAATGCTCCAGGCGAGATCGGCCTGGATTTTTGCAGGCCCGTACTGACGGCTGTAGAGTGAGTCGTTGGGTGTGGAGAAGATATGCCGGATATGATTCTGCTCAGCATAGCGCGCCTCAGGCAGGTTCTTGAGCGTCGTGACCATATCGCCGACGGCCCGCGTGGCGGCAATCCGAATTCGGTAGACGTGCAGGTCGGCCTGGTAGCGCAGAATAGTGCCGTAGACGGCCAGCTTCTGCGCCTCCGCCGGGCCGTCGGCTTCCGGGCGCACCGCGATGAGGACTTCGTTCGGAACAACACTGGGCGGCGCGGCGAGCGCAAAACGATGCATGCCAGTGAGGCACAGCGCGACGATGGCAAGACGTCCCGCAAGTGATTTAATGGAGGCTCGCGACGAGCCGTGGTGAGCTATATTCAGGGACAGCAATGGTTTTAACTCCTCGACATCAGACTGACGATGCCGGAAACGCGCCGTCGCGCTGCATAAACGAGTTACGCAGCGCGACGAGGAGGGAGACAGTTCGGGGGGAACTGAGTCTGCGGAAGCATTGGGATCTTCTTATCTGTTATATGTCCTGAACTGAAACAAAGTTCCCTATAAGCGAACACGCGTTCTACGCCAATGACACCTGCCTATTCACAGATCGGTTGAGGTGATCAGCGCATCTCCTGCCCGCCGGTGACGTTGATCGCCTGCCCGGTCATGTAGCTCGATTCGTCGGAGGCGAGGAAGACTACGACGTTGCCAACATCCTCATAGGTGCAACCTCTGCCGAGCGGAACCTGCGATTCGTACTTGCGCCGCACCTCCTCGACAGTGATGCCCTGAGTACGGGCGTACTGCTCGTACAGACTCTCCTGCCAGAGCGTGCCATCGAGCAGGTTACCGGGACATACCGCGTTGACGCGCACCCCATGCGGAGCCAGATCGAGTGCGATGCTCTGCGTGAGGCCGATGCCGCCGAACTTGCTGGCTGCGTATGCGCTATTGCGGAAGCTGCCCTTCTTGCCGGACTTGGAGTTGATCTGCACGATGCTGCCACGCTTTTGAGGCACCATGACTTTCGCCGCAGCCTGAGCGCACAGGAAATAGCCGACCAGATTGACCTCGATGACGGCCCGCCACTCGTTGGCTGGAAATACGGTGATGTCGTGCGCCTTCAAAATCCCCGCGTTGGCGATGAGAATATCGAGCCCGCCGAACTCCGCCGCCGTCCGCTGCACCATCGCCTCGCAGTCGGCCTCGTTGGCGACGTTGGCCTGAATGCCGAGCATCGCGACCCCCGTCTCCCGCGTCAGCCTCTCCGCCGTCGCGGTTGCCTTCTCCAAGTTGATGTCCGCAATGGCCACGCCCTTACAGCCCTCGGTCGCCAGCCTGCGCGCGATGGCCTCGCCCAGCCCCTGCGCCGCGCCGGTCACTATCGCCACTCTCCCCTGCAAACGTGTCATGTCTTCTCCTTCTCGCCATCAAAACGCACGGGGCAGGGACTATTCCCGCCCCTCTTGATCGAGTGCCGCAACGACTTCAGCATGAAGCTCGCGAAACTTGTCGGCGACTAGTCCATCCAGTTGGTCGGCAAATGCAGCATCCAACTGCCGCACGCGAATCAGCTCCTGAACGTCAGCCAGATCCTTCAGCCGAGCCAGCCCGGTCATTCCCGATGCTAGCTTGAGCTCCACCAATCGGGCCAGCGAGACGGTCTTGAACCCGTCGATCACGACGTAGTGTTCGCCAGGATCGTGAAAAATGACGGACTTCGACTTGCCATCCCCTGGATACTCACCAGTGGTGATAATCTCGATGGGAACGTTCTGGGTGGTTTCGCGAAACTTTCTAGTCGCCCCGTTAAAGGCAGGGCGATAGCCATGCCCCACGAGCTCACTGCGAAACTTCTCCAGCCCTTCTGCGGTCATTAGCAGGCCGATATCCTCCGTGAAGCGGCGATATCCGTGCTAATTGAGCGCGACTCCCCCAATGATGCTATAGTCGATGCGATGGGACTCCAGATCGGCGACCAGACGCCGCAGTGTCTCATTGACCATGCCTTCTCCTCGAAAAAAACGCAGCCCCTCCGCGAAGGCATCCACGGGTGATTCCAACAGTTCAGCGAAATCGGTCGTCATCATAGCCCACTCACCTCCCCGATGCGTGCGTCCATGCTGCTATCGCTCTCGCGCCTGAACCTGTATTTCCGTGTCTAGGCAGAATGAACTAACGGGGGTGCGTAGGCGTGGCGAGATGTAGCCACGGAGGAGTTCACTCCGCCGTGCCCACATACCGCTGACCCCTGTTTCGGAATGCCAACATCGCGCCCCTCTCACGCTCCGTGGCGCCAGATTACGCCAATGGAACATTGAAGTTCTCCAAACGTCCGTTTGCACTAAACGGGATGTGTTATCAACGCACTATTTTGCGTTAGCCGAGCTTCAGGCGCAGGAGCTCCTCTTCGGCCTCCTGTGTCCAGAACTGGCCGTCCTTTAGCTTTGCGAAGACTGTGGGGAGTTTCTCCTTCAGTTCGCTCAGAGGCGTCAAAGGGAGATCGTGGATTAGAGGGAAGATGAGGGTTTTGCCGGGGAACCAGCCCTCCTTCACTGCCTGCAGGCCGACCTTCGCCGCCTCCATGCCGCCGATCGCTGCGAGCGAGGCGTTAGTCGAAAGCTCGTCGCTCTCCACTCGCGCCAGGGTTTCGCGCATATCCGAGAGGGAGGAGCCGCTGCTGCCGAGGAAACGCACACGACGCTGGATGATCGCATTGATGTCCAGGTTCGCCATGGTGCCGCGAGCGACGCCTGCGAAGATGTTGAACCAGGCGCCCTCCGCGAGGTAGCCTGCCGCGTGCTCTATCAGAGCGGCGACCGGAACCATCGACAGGATGTCGGTGAAGCCCTTGCCCTCGCTCAGCCGCTGCAGTTCCGCGTTGAACTTCTCGTCGCCCAACTCCTTCGGATTCAGGGTGACGAGCTGAATGCCGCGCTCCTCCGCCGTCTTGCCGAATCGATCCTTCACGCTCTGCAGCCGCAGGACGTCTACATCCGTCGCGATCAGCAGTCGGGGGGGATTCTTGTGCTGCACCGCCCGCTGGACATGCATCTGCCCCATCGGCCCGCCCGCGCCGATGATCCAGACGCTGCCGCCGGGCTGGAGGTCGGCATGGCGCGATTCAACGTAGGATTCCGCCGGATTCGTGCCCTGCGTCCCCAGGTAGAAGTGCCAGTTGTAGTGGATGCGCCCGATATCGAGCGAAAGCTTGCGGGGCAGAGGGGTGGAGCGGACGAAATACATGATGCCGTGATTGGCCAGAAGAGTCGCCGCCTGCTCGATGATGTCCGGCTCGACATCGCCAAGCAGCAGTATGTCGTTGAAGAAGCTGGCCGCTTCGTTGCCGACCACATTGTCCCAGTCCTGTCGATCCGTCGGCTCCGCGAGATCCGCTATGTCTGTAATGTCTTCCGTCATGCCAAGTGCGGCGATCAAGTCCTCTTTCGCCATGCCCTTCAGGTTGACGAGGGTGACGTGGAACGGCCTGCCCTTCATGAACAACGCTGGCCAGTCGTACACGGTGTCAGCCGCATCGTCTCCCGCGATCACGAGCAGGTCGCCGCCGTCCAGAATACCCTCACGGTGCGACTGCGCATAGGCCGACACCACACACGCCCACGGTTCGGTCAGGGCGGACTCGACGTAGCCTGTGTCCGGGCGAAGCGGCAAGAGGTAGCAGCCCTCGTCGCCGTCGATGATCTGCTTTGGGATAACGCTGTACTCCGCGAGGCCGCCGGAGATCGCATAGCCGTAAGCCATGCTCTTGCCCTGGTAGAAGACGTCCGCCTGCACAACGAATCGCTGCCCGACCTCGAACCGTCCGACCAGCGTCTCGCCGACCCCGACGACCGTGCAGGAGACCTCATGCCCGAGCGTCACTGGATTCTTCGCCAGATCACGCCCGGTCATGCGCGGATGGTTGGGCCCCAGGCCGATCACCTTCGTGTCCGAGAAGCAGAGGCCGCAGGCATCCTGCCGCACGAGCAGCTCCTCCGGCCCGAACGAGGGCACTTCCACCTCCTCGGGCTTCTCCCCGCGCCCCAGGTTCTCCAGCCCCGCTCCATAGAGGTGCCAGCGCAGCATTCTCTTCGGCAGCTCTGCCTTGGCGGCTTTGTACTCTTCCAGTGTGATAGCGCTCATGATGAAAGCTCCTCTATTTCCCGATCTGCCGCTGGCGATAGTGCTCGTCGGGACGGGTGTGAATGCGGTTGACGGCCTCCTGCGTCATGAAGTTCGGGCCGCCGAAAGCGTAGGTTCCGATGAGTGTCCGGGCAGTCTTCACGAACATGGCGGTGACGCTGCGCACGTCCTTGGGCGTCTTGCCGAGCGCGATGAACCCGTGATTCTGCATCAGAATGACCTTCGGATACTCATTGTACGTTTCGGCGTACTCCTCGACACGCTGCTTCAGCAGGCGTGCGAGAGGAATTCCTGGATCGGTATACTCGACGAAGCAGGGTGCGACACCGCAGCAGACGACTTCGTCGGGGAAGAGGCGGCCGGAGAGGGCTTCGCGGGCGTTCTTGGCGCAGAGGATCGAGTTGACGGCGGTCGGATGGGTGTGCCCCACGAAATTGACGTTGGGCAGAGTCAGCAGGTACGCGTGCAGAAAGGTCTCGACGGAGGGCATGACGGAGGCGTCACCTTCTGCCTTGCAGTTGAGGAGCGTCTCCTTTACAGCCTCGTCGGAGAGCTCGGGGCCGTCGAAGGCAGGAAGCACTCGGGCGAAGTGGACGGCGCAGAAGCCATCGAATGTGATGGCGCCGAGCTGATGCCCGCTGGCCTTCACGTAGAACGTTTCCTCGTCGAGACGGGCGGAGGTGTTGCCCTCACCGAGAATGGCGAGGTCGTGGACGGGGTCGCCCAGGTAGTGCGAGAGAGCGGTCAACTGCTCCAGTATCTCATCAGCGGATGGCATCGGTCGGTTTCCTTGTCAGTGCGAATCGAAATGCGCCGCAATGCGGCCTCCTCTAATTTCGCGACGTGACAGGCCGTCTCCTTCCGTTGTTAAGAATAGTGCAGTGGGAGGCGGTTAGGAGGCCGATGCGACCGGCAGGGTGAAGAAGAAGGTGCTGCCCTCTCCCAACTCGCTTTCGACCCAGATGCGGCCGCCGTGCGCCTCTACCACGAGTTTGCAGAATGTCAGGCCTAGCCCGCTCGACATAGTCTTGCCTGCCTTACGCGTTTCCACTTGCCCGAATTTCTCAAAAATGCGTCCAAAAGCCGCTTTAGGAATGCCTTCGCCCGTGTCTCGTATGCTTATCACAATCTCCTGCTCGCCGGGCTCCAGACAGACCGCGACGGTGATGACTCCGGCTCGGGGCGTGAACTTGACGGCATTGCCCAGGAGATTGACCAGAACGCGCCTCAGCTTGTCCGCATCTGCATGGAGCGCCGGAGCGCCGGGGCGCGACGGGCTCAGCTCTGAGGCGATGCGGGACTGGAGCGTCAACTGCTTTTCTCCCGCCAGCCACGACACCTGCTGCAGCGCCTCGCCCACCAGCGCGGATAGGTCGACATCAGATTTTGACAGTGTCATCGAGCCATCTTCGATCTTACTGATGTCGAGAAGGTCGTTAATCATGCCCAACAGAGTGTTCCCGCCGGAGACGGAGATCGCGAGTATTTCGCGTTCGATTTCGATTAGCGATTCCGAGCCTTCCAGAGTCTGCAGCCCGGTCAGCAGCGAGGTCAGAGGCGTGCGCAGATCGTGCACGATCATGTGCGTCAAGTCGTTCTTCACCGCGTCGAGAGCGCGCATCTGCTCGTAGAGCGCTTCGATCTCCTTCCGACGAGTGATGTCCTGGAACAGGCATACGCCACCAATTGTGGTGCCCAGGAAATCACGCAAAGGCACGGTGCTAATGGATACCGGCGTTTTTTGGCCTGTAGAGTGTCGGATTTCGGAGTCCTGATCGACGCTCTCTTTGTCGGAGAGCACTGCCTCGAACGCCGCCAGAGTATCGGCTCCTGCCGGTTCTCCCACCGCCATCGTGCAAGTCTGGCCCAGGAGTTCACTCTCCTCCCTTCCCAGCATCCGGCACAGTGCCTGGTTAGCGGCGGTCACCTCGCGGCTCAGATTCAGCGTCAGAACTCCATCTTGCAGACTCTGCAGAATGGTTTTCAGTTCGATGCGCTCTATCGTCGAGGCATACAGCTCCTCATCCATGAGCGCACACATCCTCGTCAGAATCTCTTCCGGCCCAGGCATTGGCCTCCGCACTGGAGCAAGCGGGGAGCTTGCGATTTGTCCGGATTGAGATGTCGCTTGTGAGATCAGCCGTTCGATCGTCGGCAACAGTTCCGTGGAGTCTGCGTTTTTAACCAGGAACGCATCGGCTCCTGTGCGCAAGCTCCAGAACTCCGTGCCGCGGCTGTCTGCGGCTGTGAGGATAATGACCGGGATATGGGCGACCATCGGGTCACGCTTGAGGAGGCGACAGACCTGATAGCCGTTCATTCTCGGCATGGTGATATCGAGTATGATAAGATCGGGCGCTTCACGATACGCCTGCTGAGCAGCCTCAATGCCGTCGGCGGCGGTTACGACCCGATAGCCAGCACTCTTCAGCAGACGCGAGAGCAGGGCCAGAGCCACCGGGCTATCATCGGCGGCCAGTACGGTTTTAGGGACGTCGTTATTTTCCATTCTATTTCCTCTCCCCGGAGATGCAGGGCGGAGGAGTGGCCGCCTCGTTCAGAGCCCGAGCGATCTCTCCCAGGGGCAGCACAGCGCGCGCCGCGCCGCGCTCCACCGCATCCCTGGGCATGCCGAATATTACGCAGCTGGCTTCGTCCTGCGCTATCGTCAGAGCACCGGCCTGTGCAAGCGACTGCATTCCCTCCCCGCCGTCACGTCCCATGCCTGTCAGCAGCACACCGATAGCAGCATCCCCATAGATTTCGGCTGCCGAGCAAAAAGTTACTGTGACCGAAGGGCGATGCCCGCTATGCGGCGGCTCGCTCGAAGTCTGCAGGCGGCCTCTGCGATCCAGCACAAGATGTGTGTTCTCTGGTGGGAAGTAGACCTGGCCTGGCTGAGGTGTCTCGCCTACACGGGCGATCTGCACTTTACCGTGGCTGTGCGCGCCCAGCCAACTCACAAGCCCCGGCAAAAAGCCAGCGCTGATATGCTGCACGCAGAGTAAAGGCAGTGGGAAACGGGCTGGCAGTTGCGAGAGGATTGTCTGGAGCGCCTGCGGCCCGCCGGTCGAGGCCCCAATGACGATGATCTGAGGAGCACGGGGTTGGCGCATCTGTCCCGTCAGCGGGCGAGCGGGAGGCGGAGCCGCCACGCCACCCGCCTCTTTTGGCGGCCTGCCCCGGACCCACACCCCCGCCACGACCTTCACTTTGTTTATAAGCTGCTCGGCGGCAAGTGCGTCCAGTGCTGCTGCTCCTCGCGGCTTGGGGAACACATCCACGGCTCCGGCTTCGAGCAAGGCGAAAACCCGCTCCGTGTCGCCGGAACCTACTGCAGAACTGATCACCAGAATTGGGCGCGGAAAGTGAGCCATCACCTGCCGGACAAGCTCCAGCCCGTTCATTTCAGGCATATGGTAGTCTGTGCAGATCACTGTGGGCTGAAGCACGGGAATCGCTGCCAGCGCTTCCCGGCCATTCGGGGCGGTGCCGACCACTTCGATATCCGGTGATGTCGCCAGCATTCGCTGAAGAACGACCAGGGCGATCGGAGAGTCGTCCACCAGCAGCACACGGATCCTTTTTTGTGCCATTACACCAGCCTCCGTAATGTGTCCAGCAGCGCCGTTTGCTCGAATGTGCCCTTGGTGATATAGGCATTTGCGCCCGCCTCCACACCTCGCTGTCTATCCTGATCCGAAGCCAGGGAGGTGACGAGAATGATTGGGAGCTCTTTGTAGGCCGCATCTTGACGAATTCGAGCCGCCAGTGTCAAGCCGTCCATATTGGGCATTTCAATGTCCGAGACAACGGCATCGAAGTGCCGGGTACCCAGTTTGCTGAACGCATCCGCGCCATCGACTGCTGTGACGACCTCGTAACCGGAGCTCTCCAGAATACGTTTTTCCTGCGTCCGCGTCGTGATCGAGTCTTCGGCGAGCAGGAGAACTTTTTTGCGAGGCGTCTCTTTGGCCGGCTCTGCACTGCTTCGCAGAGCGCGCGGCTTGCGGGCGCTTTTGAGCAGATCCTGCGGATTCAACACCATGCATATCTCACCAGTGCTGAGAATTGTTGCGCCGAGGACGTTCCGAACCCTCTGAAGGAGCCCGCCGAAGGGTTTCAGAATGACTTCCTGCACCTCCACCAAGGCATCCACGAACAGCCCCAGACGCTGCGTGCCGACGGAGAGAAGAATGCAGGGCAGAAGCTCCTCATGGGAACCCGGCGGTCTGCTCCCGCTGGACGAGTTGGGCGTC
>JANXLO010000285.1 GCA_025355115.1 Chthonomonadaceae bacterium | reverse complement strand
AAAGTCGGCCTTCGTGGGGCAGGCCGGTCGTACGGAGACGCCTCGCTCGCTGCCGAAAACATCAGTCTGGATCTGACCCGGATGTGCCGGATATTGGAGTGGGACGCTCGAACGGGGATCATCAGCATAGAGCCCGGCGTCACTCTGAAGCAGCTCTGGCAGTACATCATCGAAGATGGCTGGTGGCCACCTGTCGTCTCGGGCACAATGACTGTCACGATGGGCGGCGCACTCGGAATGAACTATCATGGCAAGAACAACTACAGGATGGGGCCTCTGGGTGACCATGCTCTGGAATTTGATCTGCTGTTGCCTTCCGGAGAAGTGAAGACCTGCAGTCGCAATCTGAACCGAGACCTGTTTTTCGCAGCGATAGGCGGATTTGGGATGCTCGGCGTCTTCACTCGGATCGTGCTGCAGATGAAGAGAGTGGAGTCGGGCCTGCTCTCGGTCTACGCCTACGCCACCCAGAATTTCGCCGATATCATCCGCGAGTTCGAATCACGGAGCGATCGGGCGGACTATATGGTGGGATGGATCGACTGTTTCGCCAAAGGCGAGGGGCTCGGCAGGGGGCAGGTCCACGAGGCCCGATATCTTGACGCCGCAGAGGATAAAAGTCCTCTCCAGTCCCTCAGAGTGAAAAATCAGGAGCTGCCGGACTCGCTGTTCGGCATTATTCCAAAATCTTTGATGTGGAGGCTGATGAAGCCGATCTCGAACGATTTCGGGATGCGACTCCTGAACGCCGCCAAGTTCTTCGCGAGCAATACACTGGGCAATCACAAGACCGTACGGCAGTCCCATGCAGGCTTCGCATTCCTGCTGGACTATGTTCCGGACTGGAAATTCGTCTACAAACCGGGAGGGCTGATTCAATATCAAAGCTTTGTGCCTGCGGCAGAGGCGGATAACTGTTTCTCTGCGCAGATTGCGCTCTCTCAGCAGTGGGGAATTGTGCCTTATCTAGGAGTTTTCAAGCGACATCGGAAGGACGACTTTTTGATGTCTCATGCGGTGGACGGATACTCGCTCGCGCTGGATTTCCCCGTGACGGCGCGCAACCGTCGGCGACTGTGGCAACTGACGGCGAAGCTAAACCAGCTCGTCCTTCAGGCGGGCGGACGCTTCTATTTCGCCAAGGATAGTACACTAGATCCCAACTCAGTTTCCTCATCCATGGGTGAGGAGACGATCGAAGCATTTTTCAGATTGAAGCACCACTGCGATCCTGAGGGCCTGCTTCAGACCGATCTCTCAAAGAGACTCTTTGGGGAGCGATAGATCAACTTCTACAGCGAGCCAAATCCTAACCGAGGGTAAATAACAGTATGGAACAATTGGGCGAAAGCCTGCTGCAGCTAATCACCGAGACGGCCACGAATCTGCCGTCGGATGTGCGCCGCGCCATGAAGCGCGGCAAGGAGAAGGAGAACTGCTCCACACAGTCCGGACAAGCCCTTTCGATCATCGCGCTGAATATCGACATGGCGAAGGCGAACGTTTCGCCGATCTGTCAAGATACGGGAATGCCTACTTTTATCGTGCATACTCCCGTTGGCGTGAACCAGTTGGTCATCAAAAAAGCCATCCGTGAGGCGGTGGAAGAGGCGACTCGGCGCGGCAAGCTGCGCCCAAACTCCGTCGATAGCATCACGGGCAAGAACTCTGGCCTGAACCTCGGCCCCGGCACTCCGGTCATCCATTTCGAGCAGTGGGAGGAGGACGAGATCGAAGTTCGGCTGCTCCTGAAGGGCGGCGGCTGCGAGAATAAGAACATCCAGTACTCTCTCCCAGCCGATCTCCAGCATATCGGCAAGGCAGGGCGGGACATCGAGGGAGTGTACAAGTGCATAATGCACGCCATCTGGCAGGCGCAGGGCCAGGGGTGTGCTCAGGGTTTTCTGGGCGTCTGCATAGGAGGCGACCGCACCAGTGGCTACGAGGGCGCAAAGGAGCAGCTGTTTCGGGACGTAGGGGATACTAATCACGAGCCGATTCTGGCGGAGCTTGAAGAGCGAGTGATGCAAAACGCCGACAGCCTGGGAATCGGCACGATGGGCTTTGGCGGCAACGTCACGCTGCTCGGCTGCAAGATCGCCGCGCTCAATCGCCTGCCTGCCTCCTTCTTCGTCTCCGTCGCTTACGACTGCTGGGCTTTCCGACGCATGATCGTGCGGCTGAATGCTCGGACAGGGGCCATCGTCAAGTGGCAGTTCCGCGAGGAGAACCCTGCCAAGCTCGCAGATGATGAAGCGATTCCCACTACGGGCCGTGAATTCTCGTTCACCACTCCCCTGACCGAGTCCGATGTGCGGCAGCTTAAAGTGGGAGATGTGGTGCTTCTAGCTGGGCCGATGTACACGGGGCGCGATGAGCTGCACAAATATCTGATGACCCACGATGCGCCGGTTGATCTGAATGGGGGCGTAATCTACCATTGCGGGCCGGTCATGATGAAAGACGAGGACGGTACGTGGCATGTAAAAGCCGCTGGTCCGACGACGAGTATCCGTGAGGAGCCCTACCAGGCCGACATCATCCGTAAGTTCGGCCTCCGCGCCGTCATCGGGAAAGGCGGAATGGGCAAGAAGACTCTCGATGCTTTGCAGGAGCATGGCGCGGTCTATCTTAATGCAATTGGCGGCGCAGCGCAGTTCTATGCGGAGAAGTTTACGAAGGTGACCGGCGTGGACTTTCTCGACAAATTCGGTGTCCCGGAGGCTCTTTGGCATTTGGAGGCGAAAGGCTTTCTCGCCGTCGTCACCATGGACAGTCACGGCAATAGCCTCCATGCGGTTGTTGAGCGAGAGAGTGGTGAAAAGCTGGAGCTTCTAGCGGTCTGAAAGTCGAACATTTTTACTTGCGGAAGGCTGAAATATGGATGCGACGGTTTTGTTCTCGCATGGCTCCCTGCTCTGCGGGGCAGGGGAGGCGCTGCTGGCGCATGCGGAGCGGCTGCGACGCCGGGGCATTTCGCCAATTGTAGCGGTCGGGTATTTGAATTACAGTGATCCGCCGTTCCTGCAGACAGTGGGCGAGTGCGTAGAGAGAGGGGCGACCCGTATACTGGTCACTCCCTATTTTCTGGTTCCCGGCTATTTTGTCAAGGTCGATCTGCCGAAGACGGTTGCGGAGGCGCAGGCAAAATTTCCCGAAGTTGAGTTCGTTGTGGCCGAGGCGATTGGCTTCGACGAGCGTCTGGCGGACGCGCTCATCGAGAGCGCGAGGGAAGCCGTTGGGCCTGCCGGTTGGCGTCAGGATTTGCGGCGCGCCTCTCAGTTTTGCCGCCCCGATGCGAAGTGCCCGCTCTACGGAACTCCAAACTGCCCCAAGCAACCGATGCCGGTGGAATGTGAACAAAATCAATGATGAAAGTCCTTGAAAAGAAAACTGCACTGCTCGTCATGGTTCATGGAAGCCCACGCCCAATAGCGAATGCTGACATGCACAGGGTGACGGAGGTCGTGCGCGAACGCGGAGTGTACGACTTAGTCGAGGCAGGCTTCATGGAGTGCAACGAGCCGACCATTCCCGATGCCATAGATTCTTGCATTGCGCAAGGTGCCGACGAGGTTATTGCCGTTCCCTTCTTCCTCCACACCGGAACCCACGTTGCCGACGATCTCCCGACTCTAATCGAGGAGGCGATGCGCCGCCATCCTGACGTCAAGTTCCGAATGGGTGACTACTTGGGCCGCTCAGAGCGCCTCACTGATATTCTCAGCGACCGCACAATCGCTGCCGAAACAGGCGCATCGTCATAGAATTAGAGTGCTCCGAGGAAAGCTGGACTCATGGAGAGCGGGCAACATGTCTGCCACCTCTCTGCCGGCTGCACCAAGACTAACTTGTGCAGTATGTAATTAATGTTGCTCACAGTTTGCCTCAAGTGCACAGGCGACCGCTTGTTCAAGGCGCATAATGCGACCCGCTTCCCACGCGGACGTAAATTGCTCCTCATCTATAGCACAGCGGAGTTGTGTCAGTTGCGAGTCGATCTCTCGCTGCAATAGAGGGGAGCAAGGAATGCCGACGCTCACTTTTGCGGTTGACGCGGCTCCCAACAGGTTGATCGCCCGCAAAGCATCTACCTTCGCAGCATTAGAATCTCCATTGTGCTGCATTTTTGCGACATAGAGCCCGGCAACAGCTTCGAGAGTATTGAGCATGTCTCTTTTTTCACCCATCTCCTGCTGAATTGTGAGTCCCTCGCAGAGTAGAGATGCTGACTGACTGTACTCTCCCTGCAGATTGGCTACCTGACCAAGCATCACGAGCGCGCTCGCAACAGCAGATTTGTCGCCGACTTCTCGCACGATTCGCAAGCTATCCGCGGCCAGGGCGGCAGCGGTTGACAACTCACCCTGATCCTTTTTTATTCGTGCGAGACTGCATAGCGAGTAAACGGCATACCAGTCTGCATGGAGTTCGCGAGCGATGGCAAGGCTCTCCTCGACCGCAGATTGCGCTCTTAAGGTCTCTCCCTGGTGCAGTAGAGTGTTGCCGAGATTGATCAGGGCTGTCACAGTCCCCAGCTTATTTCCGGCCTTCTTCTCAATTGCCAGACACTCCTCTACGAGCGCCTGAGCAGCCTGATAATCTCCCAAATCGAACATCAGATTTCCTAGGTTGCACAGCGTCGATGCGACGCCTTCCTCGTTACCGATCTCGCGTTGCAGTGCCAGACTCTCCTCAAGTAGAGCGAGAGCAACGACCAGGTCGTTGTGGTGAATCGCAATGATTCCTAGAGAGTTGAGAGCAGAGGCCGTCCTTCTTTTCTTGTCGAGCTGACGGCAGAGAACAATGCACTCCTCCAGATAGGCGGCCGCCGGGTGGAAATCTCCCTTCTCGATCTCAATGCGGCCTACCTGGAAGAGTACATCTGCCCTTAGCTCCAGAATCCCCTCGACATCCACGCATTTAAGAGCCACGGTCAGCTGATCACTTCCTTCCAGGAGGCTGCCTGACAGATACCAGTACTGCCCTAGCCAGACCGCCAATTGGGCTGCCTCCAGTGATGAATTGTCGTATCCCCATGAGAGCGCTGCTCTGAAATTATCTTCTTCCGTTTTCAGCAGAGACAGATTTTCCTGAACAGATGATCCGGTCAGCAGAGCCGATTTCTCAGCGGCAAACTTCCCGAAATACTCCAGATGGCGCATTGAGAGCGTTTCAAGCTCACCGGTTGCCTGGATTTTTTCAAAGGCATACTGTCGAACCGTTTCCAAAAAGCGATACCGGGTGCGACCAGCTGTCTGCTCCGCGGTGAGAAGGCATTTGTCGGCGAGGCTACTCAAGATATCCAACATCTCCCAGTCCTGCACCATTTCGTCCGTGCAAATACTCTCCGCGGCATCCGATGTCCATCCACCTCTGAATACAGCAAGACGAGCGAACAGCGTTCTCTCCTGCTCATTTAGCAGATCATAGGACCAGTCTATTAACGCTCGCAGCGTCTGCTGTCGGGGGAGGGCCGTGCGGCTTCCGCCTGTCAGAAGCCGGAAGCAGTTGTCCAGTTTGCTATTGATCTCTTCGACACTCAGCGAGCGCGCTCTAGCCGCCGCAAGCTCGATAGCGAGCGGAATGCCATCCAGCCGAGAGCAGAGTGCCGCGAGAGCAGCGGCGTTCTCATTCGTCACGGCAAACGAAGGCTGCACACTGGTTGCCCGGTCGATGAAAAGCCGGACCGCCTCATATAGCATAAGCGACTCTACAGTCTGCTTAGATTTGGAATCGGGGAGCTTAAGGGTCGGAACTCGAAAAATTGCTTCACCGGGTATATTAAACGCCTCGCGAGAGCTTACGAGCAGGCGGAGATTCGGGCAGCGTTGCAGCAGACTGCCCGCCAGATGAGCGCAGGCGGAGACTAGGTGCTCACAGTTGTCGATGATGAGCAATAGGGTGCGTGTCTTTATGGATTCGATCAGCGTCTGGGTGATCGGTCGCCCGGCTTCGTACTTTATGCCAAGTACGTCCGCAACTGTCTGTCCTACCATGCCCGGATCAGTGATGGCAGCGAGCTCAATGAACCAGACGCCATCCGGATACTGTTCAAGCAGGTCTGCTCCCACCTGAAGGCTAAGCCGAGTCTTTCCTGTTCCACCGGAAGCCAGAAGAGTGACGAGAGAGGACGCACTGAGCAGGCGCTTCACGGCTAGCATCTCCTGCTCCCTGCCTATAAAACTGGTAAGCTGAATAGGGAGATTATTAGGGAGGCTATCGAGCGAGCGAAGAGGCGGAAACTCATTCTGAAGTTGAGCATGGAGAACCTGATAGACGGTCTCGGCTCGGTTAAGATCCTTAAGTCTGTGTGCCCCAAGACCTAAAAGCTCTACAGATGTCGGAAGGGAATCACGCACAAGCTCGTGCACTGCTTGTGAAATTAGGGTTTGCCCGCCATACGCGATCGACTGGAGCCTGGCTGTGCGGTTGAGGGTAGGGCCGAAATAGTCGTTGTCCCTTACCTGCGCCATCCCAGTGTGCAGGCCGATGCGAATGCGGAGCTCTCCGGTCTCCTCCCAAACTTGATGCTTAAGTCCAAGCTGGGCTTCAATTGCGGCGTTTAGTGCATCGGGAGCAATCGAAAAAGCGGCGCAAAAGGCATCTCCGACAGTCTTGAATACATATCCTCCGTTTCGCTCAATAGCGGCTTTCAGCAACTCATCGTGGAGCGCTAGAGCGTTG
>JANXLO010000315.1 GCA_025355115.1 Chthonomonadaceae bacterium | reverse complement strand
GCCGAGAATGCCTTTACGCTGATTGGCTTGCGGCGCGGCGGAGGCAGGCGGGGGCGGAAGAGAGGGAGGCGGATTGGGCTGCTGCGGGAACGGCGGGGGCGGAAGGGCGCTGTAGGACGGCGGAGCAGTCGGCGGGACGGCTCCGGGCAGTGGCGGAGGGAGACTTCCGGAAAAGCTCTGGCTCTGACGGGCGCGCTCGCGCTCTTCGAGCAGTTGGCGGCGGATTTCGTCTTCGATTTCGCTCATGGCAGGTTCTCGGCGGGCGGATAAGAGACGACGCGCAAAGCGCAGAAGTGCGCGGCGAAGGCGACAATGACAGCCAGCCTGGAAAATTAAGTGGGCTTACAAACGAACTGCGCCGCTATTCAACTATAACGGCGCAGTTCGTGGTAAAGGACATCCAAACCGAAAACTCAGGCCGGTTTCTTCAGGTGGTGGCGCGACTTCTTGCACAGTTCTTTCGGAAGCGGCTTTACTCCCGTCAGATAGTCCAGAAAGATGCGGCTGCTCATCACGCTGGTGGTCACTTTGAGGCGCACACGCCCCTCGGGAGTGTTCACCGTGACGGTCTGAAGATTGGGAAGAAACGTGTGGTTTTTCTTGGGTGCGCGAAGGTTCCACGCGCCGCTGTGCGGGTGACGTCTGCGGTGGCCTTTCATCGGGCCGACCCCGGATACCTGACAAATTCGGGACATAATGCCGTCTCCTTTATATTTTCTCGCAGAGGCCGCCGGAGACGGGCCTCTTATGACATCGGAAATTTCAAGCAGTGCTATGGAGCTGAGCGGATTCGAACCGCTGACCTCCTCGATGCGAACGAGGCGCTCTCCCAACTGAGCCACAGCCCCACAAACAGACATCGCAGTATACCCCTGACTGTCCACGACTGTCAAGAGCGAACTAGTCATGTGACAGGTCAGGAAAGCGAGGTCGGATAGCTGAAAGGCGCCCTTAATTGTGCTGTGCGTTGTTGGCGACTTATGCTGTGACCGGGTGGGGCAATGGCTCTCCGCGCAGACCACATATCAGATTTTCCGCCGCTAGCTCTGCCATTCGGGTGCGGGTCGCGTGGGAGGCGGAGCCTATGTGCGGCAGGAGGGTCACGTTTGGAAGGAGCAGAAGAGGGTCGTCGAGCGGCAGAGGCTCCGTCTCGAACACGTCGAGCCCAGCCCCTGCTATCGTTCCCGCCTGCAATGCCGTGACAAGGGCGGTCTGATCTACGACCGCGCCGCGAGCGGTATTGATGAGCAGGGCAGTCGACTTCATTTTCGCCAACTCCGTCGCACCGATGAAGTGTCGTGTGCTCGCGCTGTACGGGAGATGCAGTGACACGAAGTCGCTCTCTGCCAGCAGCATGTCGAGATCCGTCTGCCGCGCTCCGAAATCCCTCTCCGCCGCCTCATGGGTTCGATTGGCCGTGTAGAGAATTCGCATCGAAAACCCGTGCGCCCGCCGCGCCATCTCGCAGCCAATGCGCCCCATGCCGACGATCCCCAGCACGGCGTGATGCACATCCGGGCCGGTGAGCAGCATGGGAGACCACGTTCGCCATTCTCCGGAGCGGGTATAGCGCTCCGCCGCGACGATGTTACGCGCCGTCGCAAGCAGCAGGGCGAACGCCAAATCCGCGGTCGTCTCGGTCAGCACCCCGGGCGTATTACCGACTGCGATCCCCCGCGCAACGCAGGCCCGCACATCGATGTTGTCGTACCCGACCGCCATCTGACTGACGACCTTCAGCCGCTTCGCCCCCTCCAGAAGCTGCGCATCGATCCGATCGGTCAGCAGACAGAGCAGGCCGTCCGCCTCAGCGGTCTTCTCCCGCAACGACTCCGCTGACGGAGGCATCTCATCGGGCCAGACCTCCGTCTCCGCAATTGCCCGCACCCTGTCCAGCACATGCTCCGGCAACCGCCGCGTCACGAACACACGCATTCCCCTGCTCCTTCACAAGACATTTTCGGCATATGCAAAAGCCGACTGACGCCACGTACGCACTCCCGGCAGCCCCTCGATCTATAGACCTCAACCTATAGACCTCATCGCCTTCGACTTGCCCGTCGGGAGTTCAAAGCGCGGGGAGTTTCCAGGGCGCACGGTAGTCGGGGGTCAGCATGGCGGTGGCCTCGGGGTCTCCAGCGACCTCCCACTTTTCGGCGTCCCAGTGCAGCTTGCGACGCAGGTTGAGGGCAAGATGCGCGAGATTCAAGGCCGTATGCATCGGCAGATGCCGCGCGAAGCTGCATGAGCACTCCTCCCGCGACCGGATGCTGTCGATGAACTCGCGCTCGTGGCCAGGAGAGGGCGGAGCGGCGACGGGATACTCTCGGCCCGTCACCTCTTTGCCGCTCGAGTCGAGCACCTGACAGAGGCCGTAGTTCGCCAGCAGTGTGCCTTCCTTTCCCTGGAAGACGATGCCGAGACGACGGCCCGAGCCGGGATTGCCGACCCCGAAATTAAATGAGTTCGCTTGCGACATGCTCCAGGTCATCAGCATCTCGGGGAATTCCCATGTGACCTCCATCGTGTCGGGCACATCCGCCATGCTGCTCGTCGCGAAGCGTCCGCCGGAGGCGGAGACTGCTGTGGGCTGCCCCAGATCGAGCGCCCAGAACGGCAGGTCGACAATATGGGGGCCAAGCTCATGCAGCCAACTGTCCGCGTAGTCCTTGAAATACCGGTGCATCCCGTCGCGGAATCTGCCGATGTTGTAGGGCACCTTCGGAGCCGGGCCAAGCCACATATCCCAATCGAGTCCGGCGGGCGGCTCGCTGTCGGGCGGGCTGCCAAGCCCTTCGGAGTCGTCGTTCATAGTGCAGAAGTTGCGGACCGCGGTGATTTTACCTAGCTGGCCGGAGCGCACAACGTCCACGCATTTGTGATAGTTTTCAGTGGCGTGAATCTGCGTTCCGACCTGCGTGATCCGCCCGAATCTTTTCGCCCTGTCCGCCATGAGCCTGCCCTCGGCGGGGAAGCGACACATCGGCTTCTCGCAGAGCACATCCTTGCCCGCCTCCAGCGCAGCTATCGCGACGAGCGCATGCCAGTGCGGGGGCGGCGAGACGATGATGGCGTCCAGATCCTTCTGCTCCATCATGGCCCGAAAGTCGTGATAGGGCTTCGCCTTGCCGTCAGTGAACGCGACAGCCCGGTCGAGATGCCCCTGATGCACGTCGCACACTGCGCCAATCTCAACGTCGGGGAACTCCCCG
>JANXLO010000312.1 GCA_025355115.1 Chthonomonadaceae bacterium | reverse complement strand
CTTCGTGGTCCCGGCTGGCAACGGAAAGCGCTCATCAATGGCTTCGGTGCTATAGTCACCTTCATCGTCCTGAGCTTCATCGTCTATGAGAAGTTCAAAGAGGGTGCGTGGATTGTCATCCTGCTGATTATTCTGCTGGTGCTGATGTTCAAGCTCATCTTCCGGCACTATGCGGACGTAGCGACTCAGCTGCGCTTGCCCGCCGAGCATCCGGCTGTCGTTCCATTGACCAATACGGTGCTTGTCTTGGTGCCGGGTTTGCATCGCGGAGTGCTGCCGGCTCTGGCCTACGCGCGATCGCTCTCACCGGATTGCCGCGCGCTCCATATTCAGGTCGACGCGGAGAGGACTGGTGCACTGACCTCGCGGTGGGAGGAGTGGGCGGGTGAGATACCGCTTGTGCTCCTCAATTCACCGTTTCGGTCTATGATCAGCCCTGTGATGCAGTATCTGGACGCGGTGCAGTTGGAGCGGCGCAACCATCTCGTCACAGTGATTGTGCCTGAGTTCGTACCGACAAAATGGTGGCACTCCCTGCTCCACGGCAACTCCGGTCTGCTGCTTAAGATCGCTCTGCTTGGACGCAAAGACGTAATTGTGACAAACGTTCGCTACTACCTTCAGGAGATCGATGCGCCTCCTAGCTCGGATGCACTGGATGCAGAGGCCGCGGAGGCGATCGCCGCCGCTGATCACCATTCGGATGAGCAGGCAAAGCATTGACGTCGCCTTCAGGATCCCACAAAATCGGCATGAGGCGCATAGCAGTGCCCGCGACTTCGGCAATAACCCGCATGGCTATGCCGGTCATTCTCGTCTTCTGTGCATCAATGATCATGGGGACGCGCATGACCAGGATCGACGGCTCCGCTCATCCAATTAGAGTCGCCGTATCTATACCATCAGACCCTACGAAGGAGGCCATCACTTCAGAAATGTCCCCTGGCGCGTATCCTGCTCCACCGCTTCCGCAGTCATGGGTCTGGGTGCAAAACGGGAAGAGTGGCGTGCAGGGAGGGGTGGGGTGCTTCCGCAAGGCGATTGATCTGCTGGCTGCTCCGCGCAAAGTGGAGGTCTGGGCCAGTGCGGATCGCCACTACCGGCTTTTTGTGAATGGAGTCATCGTGTCACGCGGCCCCACCGACCCTGGCGAGGACTATCCCGGAGGCAAGAGCAAGGGCAACACCGGAATATACTACTGCGACTATATTGACCTGACCCGCTTCTTCCACAAGGGCAAAAATGTCATTGCCGTCGAAGTGTTTGCCGAGCAGTTGAGTAGTTGGTACGGCTCCAGCGGTCATCCAGGGCTTCTGCTGCAGGCGAGAATCACACAGTCGGATCGCACGGTCGCGGTAATGCAGGCAGATGAAACTTGGCGAGGCAGGTCAGGCGATTATCTGAATTCAGCAGCAGACGGAGTCCACTACTTTCCCTCGAAGGAGCCGCGAGGATGGCTGACTTCTGAGTTCGATGATTCCACATGGGCAATCTGCGCGAAAATCGAAAGCTTTTGGCCAGCCGTGCAGACAAGCCAGCTTCCCCCGTTGCGCGTTGTCGCCTATGCAATGAAGCGAATCGCTCGAGCCGGCGCGAATGTCTCCGTCCCGTCAGGTCCCTTTCAAAAAGGGCAGACCATTACTCTGAAGGCGGACGGCTCGCTTGCCATCCAGTACGACCGCGTTTTGAGCGCCTACGTGCGCTTTAAAATAAGAGGCAGTGCCGGGGCAGAGCTTCATATCGGACTGAACGAGGCGGATGCGCCAGGAGGACATCGCAGCGCGACGATACACCTGATCGACGGAGACCAGGTGTTTGAGACCCCTTTTTACAGCAGTTTCACATTCATCAATTTGACTGCCAATCACGTGGCGAAGCCAGTAGAAATCCTCGATGTCAGCGCGGAATTCGTCTCCTATCCTGTCGAGCAAAGAGGCTCCTTTTCCTGCAGCGATAACCATCTGAGCACTCTCTGGTCGGCCTCTCGGTGGGCGGCGCAACTCTGCATGCAGGATCACTACCTCGACTCTCCGGATCATCAGGAGCCTATCTGCGACCCCGGCGACTACATGATCGAGGCTCTGCTGAACGACTACGCGTTTGGAGAGCAGGCGCTTACGCGACAGGAGCTTCGGAAATTCGGGGCCTTGCTGTCGACCAACAACTACATCTGCTTCCATACCAGTTACTCGCTACTGTGGCTCCAGATGCTGATCGACTACTATGACTACACGGGTGATGCGTCGCTTGTCCGCGAACTTTCACCGGTGGTATTCGGACTCATGGACCGCTTCGCGACATGGCGCGGCAAAAATGGCCTTATCTCGGAAGCGCCCGACTATATGTTCATGGACTGGGTCGACATCGCGGGCATTGGCTGTCACCATCCTCCCGCTGTTATCGGCCAGGGCTATTTGACAGCCTTTTACTACCGCGCCCTCACTGATGCTGGAAGAGTGGCAGATGTAGTTGGGGATAAGGGACGCAGTGGTGCCTATGCGGCGTGGAAGCCTCAGATTTTGGCAGCTTTCAATCGCGAACTATGGAGCCCGATGAGGACTCTGTACAGGGATGGCAAGCCATTTCAAACTGCCATCAAGCCAGGTAGATGGCTGCCCGCGGACACCGACATCGAGACCTTCAGTCCCCATGTAAACACGTTGGCAGTACTCTTCGATCTCGCCCCGAAGGATCGCCAACCGGAGATCATTTCGCGAATCATGAGGCAGTCACCTTTGAACTGTCAGCCCTACTTCTACCACTTCGTGTTCAATGCGATGGCTCATTGTGGAGTGTTCGATAATCTTGCGTCGGAGGAGATGCAGCGGTGGCAGATTAACCCGGTCACGGGCACATTTCGGGAGATGTGGACGAACGGGGACTGGAGCCATGCATGGGGAGGCACTCCACTCTATCAGCTCTCCTCAAAAGTTCTCGGAGTGACGCCGAAGAGTCCCGGCTACGGGAGCGTCTCCATCCGTCCAACCCTATGCGATCTCTGGTGGGCAAAGGGGAGCGTTCCCACCCCGCACGGCAATGTAGACATCTCCTGGCAGCGCACCGAGAACGGAATGCAACTCGATGTTACCGTGCCTCCGGGGAGTTCGGCCGATGTTGAGCTGCCGCTCTATCGCTTCAGCAACCCCAGGGTGACGTACTCCTGGCAGCAGAAAGCGGGCAAGGCCACAGCCCTGCCCGCCTCCGGTGCTGTGCATGTTTCGAGCGGAAGCTGGCGCTTTACGCTGATCGATGCTCCGTAGCGGGTTCCCCACTTCAACTGGTCATTATTTTGCCAGTTCGGCAGTGACTTTATCGAAGTAGGCGATGCACTGCGGGACGGTTGTTTTCAGATCCGCGACGCTGCCGTACTCGTATTCAATCGAAAGGTAGCCTTTGTAGCCCTGACGCTTCAGTTCCGCTAGCATTCCTTTGACGTCGCTCACTCCGGTTCCCCAGGGCACGTCATGTCCGTCACCGAACTTGTCGAGGTCTTTGAAGTGGAGATGCTCGACGCGTCCTTCGAGCTTCTTGAGCTGCGCTACGGGCACAAGGTTTTTGCGAACCCAATGGCCGGTGTCGGAGCACGAGCCTATTCGCTTTACCCGATCCTTGGTAGCTTTCAGGACTTCATCGGGCGGCCAGCTCTGCGGATGATTGTGCAGTGCCATTCGGATTTTGAACTCCGTGCAGAGCTTATCGTGCACTTCACTCGGCGTCGTCTCGGTGACCAGCACTTTGATGCCCATCGTTTTAGCCCACTCGAACACTTTGCGTGCACCAGGCTCATCCGTCGGGACGCCGTCAACGCCGTAGGCTACGAGCTTTAGCCCGCCTGCATCCGCCAGCTTCTTTTTGACGTCTGCTATCGTATCAAGGCTCATGTGGTTATTGATGCTGACGTCGGAGCCCGGTTTGAGCTTCTGGCCAGGGAATATCTCGAGGTAGCGAAGGCCCATTCCTGCTGCGACGTCTACGGTCTCGTAGAAAGATAGCTCGCGGAACGTCCAGCACTGGAGCGAAAGCCGCATTCCTAATTTCTCAGAGACAGTGTCATCTCGTTTGGTGCCGGTCGTCTGCGCGAAGCCAGGCAATGCAATGACGAACAGCGCCGCCAGCGTCGCTGCCAACGTGTGAAATCTCATATAGTTTCCCTTCATAAGCGCGAATGCTCGTGCATTCAGACATGTTCAGGCCCATTTGGCCCATAGCCGAACTGTTTGACGCTCTGCCACTCATGTCTGTTACTGCTTTCTCCTGTCGTAGGAGAGGCTTCGATGAAGTAAAGGAGATAGTGGAGAACATATCGAACGTTTTTCGTATAGGAGATTCGTGAAGATGCCAGGCCGAATGATGGTCTGTAGATTTTGTAATGCCCACCCGAAAACCATAGCGATATCACTAGCAAACAGTAGTTCGGAAGCTGCTTTCTCCATGCGGAGTTTCGCCCGACGGTAGATGCGCACGGCAAAACGATAGGTAACGGGAACAGCGGCATCGGCTTTCAGGGCCGCTATGAGATTCAGATCCTTGATTCCTATGGAAAGGCACCTGAGACTCACGGTTGCGGCGCGCTCTACAGCCAAAAAGCTCCACTTGTCAACGCGTCAAAGAAGCCTGGCGAGTGGCAAACATATGACATTATTTTCCGGGCGCCCCGATTCGGCGCGGACGGTAAATTGACGGAGCAGCCCCGGGCGACCATTTTTCAGAACGGTATCCTGATCCAGAACAATGAGGATTTTCCCACTATGACGGGCATTCAGTATGGAGAGTACAAAGAGGCCGTTAAAACTGGCCCGGTCATTCTGCAGGGCGACCACGACACTGTTCAATTCCGAAATGTCTGGGTGCTTCCTCTGTAGGTAGACTATTTATTTGCGCTACAGTCAATTCCTGACACAAACGACTGGTTGGCCTGTCTAACTTTGCCAGATGGCTCGGAAGGGGACTGCCTTATTGCGTATACCGCTACGGCTGCTAATTGTAGGGTTGCTGGCGATGAGTTCTTCGGCGACTCCCTGCTCGGGGGCGGAAGCCTTAAAGCAGCCTGTCGTGAAGCGCGTCAGCTTCGTAAATGATGTCATTCCAGTCCTGACCAGAGCGGGCTGCAACATGGGCACATGTCATGGAGCAGCAGCGGGCAAGAATGGGTTCAAGCTCTCTCTGCGAGGGTTCGCGCCTGAACTCGACTTCATCGCCCTGACCCGACAGCTTCAGGGACGGCGCATCAATGTTCTTGATCCAGATCGCAGTCTGCTGCTGCGCAAGCCGTTGATGGAGATGCCGCACCTGGGCGGCAAAGCTCTGCGGCGCGGCACGCCCGAGTTCGCAATTTTGACGCGCTGGATGGCGCAGGGCGCCGCAGGCCCCGATGCAGGCGATCCGCACGTCACCGCTCTCCGCGTCACGCCTACCGCGCAGTCGTTGCCCCCGAAATCCAACCTGCAGCTTCATGTCGAGGCGACCTTTTCTGACGGCTCATCACGCGACGTTACCCATTGGACACGTTTCGCTTCGAATGATGAGAATGTCGCGATCGTCGTGCCGGACGGCCACGTCACTATTGCTGGGGTCGGTCAGACCGCCATAATGGTCGGCTACCAGGATCGCGTCTCCGTCGCCAACGTGATGGTTCCCTTCCCGAACAAGATAGATACAAAAGCATACGCCAAGCTCCCACGCAGCAACTTTATCGACGGCCTTGTCTACAGCAAACTGGCCGCTCTGCACCTTGCCCCAAGCCCGGCGGCAGGTGATATGGAGTTTCTGCGCCGCATCACCCTCGACCTTACTGGAGCGCTCCCCTCATCCGCCGAAGCCCGCAAATTCGCAGCAGATAAGGACCCGAATAAGCGAGACAAGGTGATCGATGCGCTGATGAACCGGCCCGACTTCACCGATTTCTGGACTTACAAATGGAGCGATCTCCTCAGGGTGAATCGCGGAACCCTTAAAGACAAGGGTATGTGGGCCTACTACAGCTATATACACGACGCCGTCCGCGACAACAAACCATGGGATCAGCTAGCCCGTGAAGTACTGACCGCCAGGGGAAATACTTTCCTTGACGGCCCGGCTAACTACTTCCGCACGGCTTTGAAGCCCGAGGAGCTGGCGGAGAACGTCAGCCAGGGGTTCCTGGGTATTCGAATGCAGTGCGCCAAGTGCCACAATCATCCATTGGAGAAATGGACGCAGAACGAGT
>JANXLO010000151.1 GCA_025355115.1 Chthonomonadaceae bacterium | reverse complement strand
GAGTCGAGGACAAATCCCCTACACTGTGGGGCCTGTCCGGCTATGAAGTAATCTACTTCAAGCGCGGCGACAGCAAGTATACTCCCTTCGAGCGGGTTGAATTGGCCGACGCTCGCACCGTCGAAATTCTGTCTCGTGTCCAGGTTCCACCGCTTCGTGACAGCGATATCCGGTCCGAAATGCGCGGCGGCAAGGCGATCATCACTGTTCGCAACTACCTGCTTCTGGAGATGGAATCGGAGGACGCGAAAGCGGACAATAAATCGATGTCATCTCTCGCAGATCAGTGGGTATCCGCTCTGCGCCGCGTGCTTCCGAAGATCGTGCCCAAACTCGGCGACACCGGCGTTTAAGGCTTATCTGGGGCAATGAGTCCATTTGTCAAAACAGGATAAGTAGGGCTTCGTTCCGAAATAGGTTTCAGATGAGAATGATCTCATTGAAATTCTCGGGCGAAGCCCTATTTTTGTTGAATTGCCGTCCAATTACGGAGGTTCGCTTTTGAGGATATTAGCAGGGAGAGCGGTCGATGCACACGGCGCAAAGCAGTCGGTGGCTGTGCGCGTGGAGCAAGGCAAAATCGTGTCGATCGACCCGTGGGGCGAGGTTGAGCGTACTGAACCAGGCGACGTCGATGCTCGAGATGCGATCGTAATGCCTGGATTTATCGACATCCATATTCACGGCGGCGCGGGCAGGGGAATCATGGAAGGCACACGCGAGGCTTTTGATGCTGTCGCCCTTCACCTGGCTCGGCACGGAGTGACAGGTTTCCTGGCGACGACGATCACCGCTCCCTGGGAGGAGCAGGAGCAGGCACTCGCGGTAACGGCCGCAGTGATGGACTCGCCGGAGAATGGCTCTCGCGGGGCGGCTGTGCTCGGTTGTCATCTCGAAGGCCCGTACATCAGTCCCAAACGCAAAGGCGCGCAGCCGGAGCAGTTTATCCTTCCGCCAAGCGCCGACGACTTCATACGGCATGCCTTTAACTATCTCGGGGCAGTTCGTGTGATGACTCTCGCCCCGGAAATGCCTGGAGGCCTGGAGCTAATCCGTTTTCTCCGATCACATGGCATCGTGGTTTCGCTTGGGCACACCGATGCGACGTACGCCGAGGTTGGAAAAGCGATCGATGCGGGGGCTAGCCATGTCACGCACTGCTACAACGCAATGACTCAGCTGGGGAGCCGCGAGCCAGGTGTAGTGGGAGCGGCACTTAGTCGGCCCGAGCTTAAAGCGGAGCTAATTTGGGACAATGTGCATGTCCATCCCGCCTCCTGCCAGGCGCTCATTCGCGCCAAGGGAACGGACGGGGTCATTCTCATCTCCGATGGCATACCCGGAGCAGGGATGCAGGATGGCTATGTATTCTCGCTGGGGGACCTGCCTGTGAGCGTGAAAGGCGGCACAGCCCGTCTCCCGGATGGGACGCTGGCAGGAAGCCTCCTGACGCTCGACGCAGCCTGCCGCAACGCTGCCATGTACAGTCTCTCGCAGCGCTCGGAGATGGCCTCCTTCAATGCCGCTCGCTCGCTCGGCCTTGCGACTCGAAAAGGACTCCTCGCGAAGGATTTTGATGCGGATTTTGTCATTCTGAACGCGGACGGCAGAGTACGACAGACATACGTGGAGGGCCGTGCCGTCTACACATCGGAGTAGACATTTAGCGAGCAAATGTTGGGCTCCCGGAAGATTGTTCGTCCATCTCGTCAGGGGAGTTTCCCTGCATCGGACAAACAAGCCTGCGCCTCAATTTGAGGCGCAGGCTTGTTTGTCCGATGTCACTTCAAGTCAGGACGAAACTACTCTTTCTGGTTCCTTTTCAGCTTGGGAATGCTCTTCAGCGTCTGGGGATCCACCGGAATGGGGCGCTGCGTACCGTTGGGCGTCTGGCCGTTGCGTGTCAGCAGGAAGGCATCCACGCCGAAGTTGTAGATCGGCGGCGAGATGGCGCGATCCATCACCTCTATCTCCATCACATGCCGTCCCTTTTTGAGGTTGGCCGCGCCCAGCAGAATCCACCCGAACGTGTCGCTCGCATAGAGCGGGCCATGCGGGTTTTTGTCGGCGGGGTCCAGGTTTGGGGCGGTGTCGATTGCCCAACGGATCGGCGAGACGGACGGGCCGGGAATGCTCCCGGCCATCCACACATTGTAGCGCCCCTCGGCGATGACATCAAATTCCCAGTGCGCGCCGTAACCGTACTTGGAAGGCGGATTCGGGTTTGAAAGTCTCAGATAGCGCTCTCCACTGGCTTCCGGGTGGTAACCGACCTCATCGAATGTGTGGGCGTCCTTGACGGTCGCTTCGCCTTCGAGCCATACGTAAGGCTTGAGCACGTCGATCAGCTGGTCGAGGCCCACGCGGCCGTAGAGATAGGCGGTATCGTAGTTTTTGCGCGTGAACGAGTCGGTCGCTTGATAGACGCTGGCCTTAACATTTTGCGTCTCGGGAGATTTAGAGCTTCGCGACATTACCATCATCGCTTCCAATTGCGCGATGACGTCCTCGGCAGCCTCCTTTACAATCAGCCGCTGGCTTCCCGCTTTGATGATCGTAGGCGTTGTGTCGAGGTGAATGAGAAACTCCGTCTTATTGATCGGTTTGATGGCGACTGGCGCGCCGTCCGCAGTGAAGGCCTGCACCGAACGATTGTCGGGTACCAGGATATGCACCAGGCGCGGCCCCTGGGTGGAGATAAGCACTGTCTCCGAGTGCGCCTCATCCAGGTTGATGATGTACCCGCTGAAGCTGGGCCAGAGGTCGAGCGATTCCCCTGATGCCTCTGAACCCAGCCAGAGCACATTGGATGCTCCGGGCACGGGGCCGGTCCGCGCCGGGCCGGGAGCGCTCTGGGGATAGAAGAGAACATGGGGCAGGTAGCGTGCTGCGGACGGCTGCGCTCCTAGTTGCGCGCTGTAGTCGTGGAGCCAATCCAGACGATCCGGGACTGTCATCCAATCGGTCGAGCTTCCGTTGAGCTCTTTGGAGTTGCCCGCAAAGAATCCCTTCACGCCCATCTTTTTCATGTCATCGAACAGGCCGAATAGAGCGGCCCGCGTCGCGGCAGCAGAGGAGCCGGGCGGCGGGGTGGGGCTGACTGGCGAAGGCAATTGAACATTGGGCGAGACCTCCGTCGCCACATACCACATGGGTCGCGCCGCCTGTTCGATGGCTCCAAGAACAGGCCCTAATTGCCGGGCAACGGAGGGCGCGCCGCGTGTGGCCAGACCATAGCCGTCGTAGCCATCGCTCTCCGCGTTGAGGAAGATGGCGTGACTGTGCGTCCAGGTATAGACGACCGGGACGTCGGCGACTTGACGTTTCAGCACGCCCGCCATGCTGCGCATATAGCCGGATATGCTCTGATTGCGGAACTGCCAGAAGTCCTGCCACCATCCTGGCTTGGATGAGTCCACACGCAGCAGCTTATTTGTCTGTGCGTCGTACAGATAGCCGATGCCCCGATTCCCCTGCCACAAGGGTATGAGGCGTGCCAGCTCATCAAACGACTTGATTTCGGTCTCGCCCATCGCCCATCGAGCTTTCGCATCCTCTACGCCAGTGTAAGTGCGGATGAGGTAGCTCTCCCACTCGAGCCGGTAGGCCTCCGACTCCGGAACGATCGTTTCGAATTCGTCCGCGAGGCCAAGATGCCGAGCGAGAGGATCCAGCACGAAGCGCAGGCCCTTGCCGAATTTTACCTGCCCGAGGTAGCTCAAAAGACGATCTCGGTAGTCGTCGAATCCGCTCCAGAGGTCGGGAAGAGCCGACTCGCTG
>JANXLO010000035.1 GCA_025355115.1 Chthonomonadaceae bacterium | reverse complement strand
AGTGAGCAAGGGGCTCGGCGTCGAGGCGGGGGAGGCTGGCGGCGGCGAACAGGGTCTCGTCCAACTCCAGTAGCTCGGCGGACTGGAGCGGATAGGGCGTGTGGTGGACGCGGCCGGTGTAGAGACGGGAGCGGGCATAAGCATAGAGGATGTAGCGCTCGGCAAGGAAGTGCTCGAGTGTGCCTGCCTTTGCTGGAGTGACCGGGCCGATAGGGCGGCAACGGATGCGAGACGAGGCGGGCAGAGGGTTGGGCCATAGTCTCTCCGAGATGTATTCGATCTCTCCATTTGCCTTGGTCAAACTCATTTTCGCGAAGTGGTAGGGCAGTTTCCATAGAGTGCGGGCGATGCGGACTGCTATGGAGCTGGCGGCGTCGAGGCTGAAAAACCAGACGCCTGGATCACGCCCTCCGCGGTGGACGTAGGTGCGCACGTTGGTCTCGTGGAAATTTGATAGGGGCGGAAAGGGAGGCGACCAGACAGGACGCACACCCGTCATCGTGAAAGGGACCAGCCCGACGTAGGCAGCGCCCTCGAAGGTGTCCACCTCCAGGCCGGGGGGCAGTAGCGCACTGATCTGCTCCGGCGGGAACCGCCAGTGCAGAAAGAGCAGGTCTGACCAGGTCTGGCGCATGACTGTGCGGCCTGCGGGCCGAACGGCGGGGGAGAGCCGATCCATGTTGTCGACGGCGACGGAAACGGTCATCTTTTTGGCTCCGCCTGCTCCTTAGTGAAGAGAAAATGGGCGAAGAAATTCCGGTTGTTGGCGATGATCCAGTAGCCGATCTCAATAAACCATATGAACGGCGGAAAGCTCATCAGACGGGCCGGGAACCCGATGCCGCATCGCTCCAAGACGAACAGCACCGCACGGCCAGCCCGAAGTGTTTTGCCGTCCTCCGTAATGACATGCACCGCGCGTTCACAAGCGGCGCTTAGCTGAGGCGTCATGGGGGGCGTCGGGCAATCCTGGTACGGGCAGAGCTGGAACTGACGCTCCGAATCGCAGCTCGGCACCCAGCTCACCGCTCGCCGGCAAAGCCCGCACTCCCCATCCCACAGTATCAGATGTTTTCCGTTCATGCGACCCCCGCTTTGGAAACAACTCTCTGACAGTTCTACGTTTCAGACGAAGAGAAATCCCGCAGCACCGACGGCTGCGGGATAGTCTGCGGTCACGTGCGTCGCCAGGACTGTGCGCCGGTTAGTGCTTGGAGAGTGCATGCTCGCGGGCGGAGGCCAGGTTGCCAGCGGAGCCGAGCAGTACGTTGCGGCTGGCGATGAACTTCGCGTACTCCGCCATGAAGATCTTCCCTGGTGGGCGCAGGTCGAACTCGCCGGGATTTTCCTTGAAGTACTCGCGAAGCACGCGGGTCCAGACGAGGCGGCCGTCCGTGTCGATATTCACTTTGCAGACTCCGAGCTTGGCGGCGGGCAGGTACTGAGCCGGGTCGACTCCCTTCGCGCCTTCCTTCAATGCTCCGCCCGCCGCGTTGATGCGGGCCACTTCGTCCTGGGGCACAGAGGAAGAGCCATGCATGACCAGGGGGACGCCAGGCAGTTGTGCCTGTATTGCGGCCACCCGGTCGAAATGAATTCCCTGACCTCCGGCAAATTTATAGGCGCCGTGGCTGGTTCCTATGGCGCAGGCAAGCGAGTCGCAGCCGGACGCATGAACGAACGCATGGGCCTCCTCGGGATCCGTCAGGCATGAGTTCTTTTCGTCGACTTTGATGTCTTCTTCTACCCCGCCCAGCATCCCCAGTTCCGCTTCAACGGAGATCCCCTTCGCATGAGCCGCCTCGACGACGCGCTTCGTAATCGCGACGTTCTCCTCGAAGGATTCGTGCGACGCGTCGATCATGACAGAGGAGTAAAAACCGCTGGAAATGGCGTCGTAGCAGGTCTGCTCATCGCCGTGATCGATGTGCACCGCGAACAGGCTCTCCGGAAAAATGTCGCCAGCCGTGCGGATGATGGCCTCAAGCATGTGCTTGTCGGTATAGGCGCGAGCGCCCTTGGATATCTGAATGATGAAGGGGGCCTGTGAGTCGATGCAGCCTCGAAACAGCCCCATCGTCTGCTCCAGGTTATTGATGTTGTACGCTCCGAGAGCGTATTTGCCGTAGGCATGCTCGAACAGGGTACGTGTAGGAACGATCATCGGGATTCTCCTTCGGTGTCCGCCGCGCCGCACCAATGGGGCGCTAGCGCCACGTCTCTCGCCGGAGTTAGGTGCGCGCAGTGCGGAGGCAGTGTGCGCTCTCCGTGCGAGGGGTATCTTATTTTGCGCAGGGATTGATTGCAGTCAGCACAATCATTATATTCAATAACGCCCCTACAATACAAGCCCGGCGGTTATCCGCACGAATAACGCCCGCGAAATGGCCTTATTTTGATGGAGTGGCGCCGTTTAGAGGAACCCGGCGAAGGCGCGTGGAAGATTGTGTGCAGAAAACTTTTTAAGCAGAGGGGGAACT
>JANXLO010000725.1 GCA_025355115.1 Chthonomonadaceae bacterium | reverse complement strand
CTTGGGTGTTAGCCTCCATAAACGCGACCGCTTTTTCAAGGCTGGCCGCAGGCAGCAGCACATCGGAGTTCAACAGAAGTATATACGCACCCTGCGCGGCTTTTATCGCTTGATTGTTGCCCTCCGCATAGCCCGCATTGTTCGAATTCGCGATCAGAATCACCTGAGGATAGCGAGCGGCGACCGCCTCGGCGCTCCCGTCTCCAGAGGCGTTATCCACGACAATCACCTCGAATGGGAAATCAGGCGGCGCGACATAGATGCTGGCGAGCGCGTCGACGAGCATCTCCCTCGTATTCCAGTTCACAATCGCCACAGATAGCACGACATTAAAGGAGTGGGAATCGGGGCTTTTAATCTTCTGAATAGGCTTGAAGGAGGAAAATTCTGACGAGGTTGGATTCACGAACATCATTATAGCCTGCTCTCCGCGCCCTGTCAACGACATTGACTTTTCGCCTGATCTGTGCTAAACTAACCGCGAACTGGATTGTAAGGAGGGATTCCCGGCAGTGCCGCTTAAGACAGAACTCAAACTAAATGTCATCGTTGAGAACGCCACCCACGAGGGCGACACCGGGTCACCCGAAGTGCAGTGCGCGCTGCTGACGACCCGCATCAATCAGCTGACCGAGCACCTTCGTGAACACAAGCACGACCACCACTCCCGACGCGGACTCTACATGATGGTCGGCAAGCGCAAGCGACTGCTCGCCTATCTGGTCAAAAAAGACATCGAGCGGTACCGCTCGCTCGTCGGACGCCTGAACATCCGCAGCAAAATCTAGCGTCCGCACTTCACTCCCTTAGGGCGATCCTATCGCCCCGCAGTTGGCTGTCGCCGAAGCGGAGGAGTGTTGGAAACTGCAGGTTCCAGGGTTCAGGGCAAGCGGATTTTTTCAAGTCCGTTTCCCCTGACCCCTCTTCCTTACCCCAACACCCCCTCCCTTCGGCCCGCCGACTGCTTCCGCACATCTGCCGCGCTGCACCCTTCCCAATGCCGCTACGCCCGCCCACGCGAGACGCAATCAGGTCTCCTTGAAGCACGGCGAGGCTCGGGAGCGCAGGACGGCGCAACCATTGAATTCAGGAGACTAATTTGTCACAATCCGTTGAACGCGAACTGGCCGGACGGACTTTGCGCCTCGAAACAGGCAAAGTCGCGAAACAGGCCGGAGGCGCGGTCTGGCTAACCGTAGGCGACACCGTCGTGATGGCGACCGCAACCATGAGCCGAGAAGCCCGCACAGGCATCGATTTCTTCCCACTCACCTGCGACTACGAGGAGAGAAAATATTCGGTTGGCAAGATCCCCGGCGGCTTCATGAAGCGCGGCGGTCGTCCCTCTGAAAAGGCTGTCCTGACCTCAAGGCTCATCGACCGCCCACTGCGCCCCCTCTTCCCCGACGGGATGCGCAACGATGTTCAGGTCATGGCCCTTCCGCTCTCCCTCGACCTCGATAACCTCTCCGACACCTACGCAATCGTCGCCGCTTCCGCCGCCCTCATGGTCTCCGATATTCCGTGGGAAGGCCCAGTAGGCGCCGTGCGAGTAGGTCGAATTAACGGCGAACTCATCATCAACCCGTCACAGGCGCAGATCGGCGAGTCCGACCTCGACCTGGTCGTCGCAGGCACCAAGCGCGCGATCATCATGGTCGAAGCCGGCTGCGACTTCGTCAACGAGACGGACATGCTCGCCGCGATGGACACAGCCCATGAGATCATCAAGGGACAGTGCGAACTGCAGGAAGAGCTGAAGGCGCTGGCGGGCAAGGCGAAGACGGAAGTCGCGATGCACCTCCCGAACGCCGACATCCTCAAGGCCATTCAGGTCGGCATGGGCGCCGAAATCCGCGCCTCCATTCAGAACCCCGACAAGGCGGCACGTGAGAGCGCCATCGACGACCTGAAGCGCGAGATCGTCGCGCGGTTCAAGCCGGACTTCCCCGAGAATCATTCCGACATTCCCGAGGCCGCCGACAAGGCCGTCAAGAAGGCCATTCGCAGCCTCATCATTGAGGAGAGAATTCGGCCCGACGGACGCAAGCTCGACGAAATCCGCCCGATTACCTGCGAGGCTGGCATCCTGCCACGTGTCCACGGCTCCGGCCTGTTCACTCGCGGACAGACGCAGGTGCTCACCTGCCTGACCCTCGGCGCGATGAGCGAAGCGCAAGTCATCGACAATCTTGAGGTGGACGAGCGTCAGCAGTACATGCACTTCTACAACTTCCCGCCCTGGTCGGTCGGTGAAGTGCGGCCCATGCGCGGCCCCGGGCGCCGCGAAATCGGCCACGGTGCGCTGGCTCAGCGGGCGCTGGTGCCCGTTCTCCCGCCGCTCGATGACTTCCCTTACGCTATGCTCCTGACCAGCGAAGTCCTTGAGAGCAACGGCTCCACTTCGATGGCCTCCGTCTGCGGCTCGACCCTCGCCCTTATGGACGCAGGCGTCCGAATCAAGGCGCCGGTCGCCGGAATCGCCATGGGGCTCATGACCCTCGACGACAAATTCGCCATCCTGACTGACATTCAGGGGATGGAGGACTTCTCGGGTGACATGGACTTCAAGGTCGCCGGAACCACCGAAGGCATCACCGCCATTCAGATGGACACCAAAATCCAGGGACTGCCGCGTGAAGTCATGGTGCAAGCACTGGAGCAGGCCCGCATCGGCCGGCTTCACATCCTCGGCAAGATCGCGGAGGCTCTCGCTGAGCCGCGTGAAACCCTGAGCAAGTTCGCCCCCTCGATCTTCTCTATCGAGATTAACCCGGAGCGCATCGGCCTCATCATCGGCCCCGGCGGCAAGACGATCAAGGCGATCACCGCCGACACCGGCGCACAGATCGACATTCAGCAGGACGGCAAGATATTCATCGCCGCGGTCGACCAGAGCGCAGGACAGCGCGCCGCCGAGATCATTCTCGGAATGGTGGGCGATGTCGAAGTCGGCTCTCTCTTCACCGGGAAGGTGACCCGGCTGATCGGCATGGGCGCGTTCGTTGAGATCATGCCCGGCAAAGAGGGCCTGGTTCACGTGAGCCACCTTAAGAACCCGCCGGTGCGGCGCCCCGAAGAGGCGGTCAAGGTGGGCGACGAGATCAAGGTGCGAGTCATCGAGGTGGACGGCCAGGGCCGGATCAACCTTTCGGCGATCAACCTGGATCAGCCCTTCGACGCTTCAATGTCCAAGCGGCCTGACGACGGTCGCGGAGGCGGCGGACCCCGCTTCGGCGGCGGTGGCGGTGATCGCGGCGGAGACCGTGGCGGGCGAGATCGCGGCGGGCCTCCCCGGTTCGGCGGCGGCGGCGGTGATCGCGGCCCCCGTCCCGATGCTCCCGCGCCCGAGACCGCTCCGGAAGCGGAAGAGGACGAGACGCCCAAAGCTCGCTTCCGTCCCCGACGCTAACTCGGT
>JANXLO010000684.1 GCA_025355115.1 Chthonomonadaceae bacterium | reverse complement strand
TGTTCCGACGGACGCTGGAGCTTCTGGCGCAGGGAGAGGCGGTCGGGCTGTTTCCCGAAGGCACTCGAACGCGCGACGGCCTGCTCAATCCCGGCCAGCCGGGAGTCGGGCTTATGGTGCAGAAGAGCGGAGTCCCTGTCGTGCCCTGCGCGCTCATCGGTACCTTCGAGATGCTTCCGCGCGGCGCAAAAAAACTGAAGCGAGTTCCCCTAACGCTCGCATTCGGAAAGCCGATGACGTTCGCGCCCGACACGCCCCGTGCCGCCATTTCAGACGCGATCATGATCGCTATCGCAGAGCTTCTAACCGCGAGTGGACGCCCGATGGAGCCGCCAAGTCCCGAACGATCCGCGCAGCTTTCCGATGACGATTAGACCTTTTAAGGAGAAGAGATGCCCCTGACTGTACTGGAGCATGCGCTCGCCAAACAACTATTGACCCGACTGCGGGACGAGACAACCCCGCCGGATCAGTTCCGCCCGTTAACCCACGCGCTGACGCAGATCCTGCTGGTCGAGGCCACGCGCACACTACCGGTGCGAGAGTTGATGGTGCGGACGCCTTTGGAGGAGACTGCGGGCTCTGCGTTGCGAGAAGGGATATCGGCGGTCCCCATTCTGCGCGCCGGGCTTGGAATGCTCAACGCGGTGCTCGAAATGCTGCCGGAGACGCATGTTGGATATCTCGGGATGCAACGGGACGAAGTGACCGCAATCGCCACATCCTACTACGCCAAACTGCCGCCAATGACGGGCAAAACTGCCCTCCTTCTCGACCCGATGTTAGCGACTGGAGGCTCAGCCTCATGGGCAGCCGGAGAGCTCTACAAGGCGGGGGCTGAGCGGGTCATTCTGCTCTGCGTAGTTGCTGCACCCGAAGGCGCGACGCGGCTACAGGCCGACTTCCCCGCTCTGCACATCATCACCGCCTCACTGGATCGTCAATTGGACGCCCGCAGGTATATATTGCCTGGCCTCGGAGACTTCGGTGACCGCCTGTTCGGAACCTTCTGACTACGATTGCAGATGGCAGTTGCGAACGGGCAATCCGTTCCTTCCTGCCATGTGCTATAATTTTCAGGCGAACGCCGGCTAACAGCATTCCGTCGCTCGTCCGGCTGTGCACTACAGCGACCTTGCTCCCAAAGGAGACCCATCCGCCAAATGCCTTCGCTGCTCGATACACTCCGCGCCACCGCGCATCGCCTGTTCAAGTTGCCCCATGCCAGCCTGCGCCCTGTATCCAAGGTGGCCCTTCAGGATTTGACGATCGAACTCTGGGTTTCTCAGCGCAAGCTTCCGCTCACGCTCCGTGCGGACGCGATCATCGTCCCCGTCGCGACCGATCTCAAAATGGTGTTCGGAATCGCCAAGATGGCCCGCGACATGGGAGCGGACGCAGTTCAGCATGAAGCCAGCGCCGTCGCCCCGCTGCAGCCCGGTGACGCATTTGTCGGCACAGGAGCGCGCTATCGCTATAAGCACACCGCTCTAGCCGTGATTTTCGACGACAGCAAACGCACTAGCCCGGCGATCATCTCGCAGGCAGTCGGCACCGCGCTTCGCAAACTGCGTGACCTGGAGGTGAACTCCGTAGTTTTTCCCGACATGACGGAGAATCTGCTCGCGCAACCCAACTGGATTACCGAGGAGCAGCGCCGAACGACCGCCGCGCTGATCGCACGAATCATGGTGGACGCCATTGTCGCTGGCGGGCTGATGGCCAGCACAGTACGCATCTGGGTGTGGGACGCGCAAAACGCTCCGTTCTTCGAGGAGGAGCTCCGCCGCGTCAAACAGGAGCAACGCACCCTGGAAGCCCAGTCGGCCTGAGGGGCCGTAAGCAGTAGGGGCAGGCAGTTGAGATGGAATTTTCTTCTCCATAGGAAACGATAAATGCAGATACGAGTGGCCTTGATGCCAGCTCTGGCGGGAGATGTCTCGGAGGCGGTCTGCATCGTGATCGATGCGCTCCGTGCGACGACTGTGATCGCGACTCTCTTTGAGCGAAACTGCCCGATTGTCTATGTCGCGGCGTCCCATGAGGCGGCGCGGCAGTTCGCGCGGGCGAAGGGATATGTGCTTTGCGGCGAGACCGAAGGATATCGTGTTCCCGACTTCGACTACGGGAACTCGCCGGTCGAGTTCGATAAGCTTGACTTCACGGATCGCCCGGTTGTTCTCTCCACGACCAATGGCACCAAAGCCACGGCGATTGTAGCGGAGGCACGGCGAGTCTACCTGGGGGCGGCGACCAATCGCATGGCGGTCGCTTTGGCCGCCTGGCGGACGGCGTTGGAAGCGGGCGCGGACATCGTGATCGTATGCTCCGGCACCAACGATCAATTTACGCTAGAGGACGCGACGGTGGCGGGCCTGTATGTCGAGGCACTCGTCGGGCAGTCAGGCGCGTGGGAGATGCCCGAACAGGCAGACTCCGCGATTGCCGCACGGCGGCTCTGGCAGACGGAGCCGAATCTGCTCCGTGGCCTTATGGAGGGCACACATGCGCGGACTCTCGCAGACCGGGGCTTCGGCGAAGATGTGGGCTACTGTACCGCGATAGACGTATTGTCTCATGTCCCCACCCTCGTCCATGAAGTCGATTCCCACACCGTTGCAGCCCCCGTCGTCCTGATACGTTAGCCTGCATTTGCATTCAGAAATATGGGATCACAGTAGTATGATGTTGTTCACGAATAAGCGGGTGCTTGTCACTGGAGCCTCCTCTGGGATCGGAGAGGCGGCGGCGCGTGAGTTCGCGCGTCTCGGCGCCGAGGTGGTGCTGGCGGCGGAAAACGCCGAGTCGCTATGCGCTGTGAGGGAGTCCATTGTCGAGGCGGGCGGACGGGCGACGTCAATCGTGGTGGATCTGTCGAAGCCGGAGCAGGTACTGGGGCTGATAGGGAGCATTGAGGCCGAGATCGGGCCGCTCGATGTGCTGGTCAACAACGCGGGGATAGGGCTTGGCGCGACAGTATTGGAAACGCGCCCGGAGCAGATGCGACTGCTGTTTGAGGTGAACTTCTTCGCGCTGGCAGAGCTGTGTCGCCAGGCGCTGACGGCCATGGCCCCGCGCCGGAGCGGATGCATTATTAACGTCTCGTCGGCGGCCGCGCTGTTCGGCTGGGCCAGCGTCAGCAGTTATTCGGCGACGAAGGGCGCGGTTCATGCTTACACGCAGGCCCTGCGAACGGAGGCGAGCGTCTACGGCGTGAGCGTGAGCGAGATCCTTCCCATCTCCGTGCGCACCAAATTCTTCGAGACCGCACAGGGCAATCAGTACCGCCCCTCGGGGGTCGTCATCACCTCACAGCAGGTCGCGCTCAGCATCGTGCGCACCGCGGCGGCGGCACATCCCCACGCGGAGGTTCAGCCCTACTACCCGATCCGTCTGGTCTTCATTATCAACGCACTCTTCCCCTCGCTCGTCGCTGGCTGGGCGTCTCGCCGCTATGCGAAATCCTCCCAAATTCCCCCACCCTCACAGTCCCCGCAGCAGGAGAAGCGCTAGTCGGAATCGAATAAGCCGTTCGATGGTGCCTATTGAGAGGGGAGTCGAAACGGATGACGAACGGCAGCGACGAGGCGACCGGTGCGGAGCCGCGCTACTGGTTTCAGGGTGTGCCGAGATACGCCTGGCTGGTGCTGGCATTGGCCGCGCTCGGCTGGCTGTTCGACACGATGGACCAGAACCTGTTCAATCTAGTCCGTCAGTCGTCTGTCACTGAGCTCCTGAAGCCGCACTTCCTGGGGGCAGCGGCGGCAGGGCTGGATGCGGCGGCGAAGCAGCAGGGCGCACTCCTCACCGCGATTTTTCTGCTGGGTTGGGCAGCGGGCGGGTTTATCTTCGGTGTCCTCGGCGACCGACTGGGCCGCACCCGAACGATGATCGTCACCATCTGCATCTACGCCCTTTTCACTGGCCTCAACGCGCTGGTTCACACGTTCTGGCAGTATGCTGCGTGCCGGTTTCTGACCGCTCTGGGGGTGGGAGGAGAGTTCGCCGCTGGCACCGCGCTGGTGGCAGAGGTCTGGCCTGCCCGTTCGCGCCCCATGGCCCTCGGAGCGCTCCAAGCCTCCTCCGCCGTCGGGAATGTGATGGCGGCACTCATAACTTTGGTGCTGAGCGCGTCGAGTTGGCGGATTGCCTATGCGGTCGGCGCTCTGCCCGCGCTTCTCGTGCTCTGGATACGCGGCTCGGTGCGCGAGCCGGAGAAGTGGCAGCAGGCCAAGCGGACGGCGCTCGATAGCGAGCGTCCGCAGGAACTCGGCAACATGCTCTCGCTCTTTCGGGAGCCGACGCTGCGCCGAAACACTATCGCGGGAGTTCTGCTGGCGCTCGCCGGGGTGGGCGGTCTATGGGGGGTGGGATTCTTCCTGCCCGATCTGGTGCAGACCGCGCTGAAACCGGTCGTGCAGAAGTGGCCTGAGATCATGGCTCTGCACGGTGTCGAGCACGACAAGGCTGTCAAGACGCTTCTCAATGCCTACAAGAGCAAAGCCTCGATCGTCCAGAATGTGGGCGCGTTTTTCGGCATGTTCTCCTACGCCGCGCTCAGCCAACGGACGGGCCGCAAGCCCGCTCTCTTCCTGTTCTTCGTGCTGGCTTTCCTCGCGGTACAGGCCGCATTCCACTTCCTGCACGACGTGCAGTCCGCCTACCTGCTGGCCTTCCCGCTCGGCTTCTGCGCCCTCGCACCGTTCTCCGCCTACGCGGTCTACTTCCCGGAGCTCTACCCCACGCGCCTGCGCGCCACCGGCATCGGCTTCTGCTACAACTGCGCCCGCCTCTTCGCCGCCCTCGCCCCCTTCGCGCTCGGCACTCTCGCCCGGAAATACGCCAACCCAACAGACGAGACCGCGGGCCTCCGCACCGCCGCGAGCATCATCGCCTGCATCTACCTGGTCGGCTTCATCGGCCTCTACCTTGCCCCCGAGACAAAAGGCAAGCCTCTCCCCGAATAGAACTGAGCCAAGCCATCGAAGATTCGCACGACCAGGGGAGAAACTATGGCTACCTTAGACGAGCAGTATTCCGACAGAGATGTAACGGGGAAAATCATCGGCTGCGCGATGGAGGTGCATAGAGTCCTGGGAAACGGCTTCCAAGAGGTCATCTATCAGCGCGCCCTCGATATGGAAATGACTTCGCAAGGACTGGAGTTCTGCCGCGAATTCGAGATGACAATCTACTACAAAGGGGCGGAGATCGGGACGCGGCGCGTCGATTTCTGCGTCGCCGGACGCATCATGGTCGAGCTGAAGGCAGTGACAGTGCTTGAGGACGTTCATCTGGCCCAGGCGAAAAACTATCTCGAAGCGTCGGGCATGACCACCGGCCTGCTCCTCAACTTCGGAGGCCGCAGCCTGGATATAAAACGTGTCATGCATTCGCCATCACAACGAATTCCACGGTCAAAGGATTGCCACACCCACTGTCCGCACCACGATTTTCACGATTAGGCGATTAACACGATTGTTGTCGTGCTAATCGTTCTCTCTCGCGCAATAGCCAGTGTCGCACTTGGCCACGGACGATTAAGTGCAACGCCGGGCGCCTCGGGGACGAAAATCGTCCTAATCGCCTAATCGTGAAAATCGTGGTGCGGACAGTGGGTTTGTGACGGCTTGTGCCAGAGGCTCCCTATGCAGTGACCTCGAAGCGTTTTACATCGACGGGATTCAATCCTGTCTGCGGGTTGGGTCTTGGCTCCGGCTGCGCGAAACCGTTCAGATCGACGGCGCGAGCACGGAACTCATACTTTCCTGTCGGCAACAGGCCTACCTTCGCACTCCAGCCCGTCATCCCGTAGCGCAGGGGCCACTCTTTCGGCTTGCCTGTGACGCTGTCGAATCCCCAGACCTCAGTAGACTTTACATCCGTGGGGAAAATATGACTCCAGTTTGTAGGGGCGGGATCGATGCGGCAGCTCTGCCAGATCGCTGTTTTCCAGGCGGGATCGTCCTCGGAGAGCTCCTGCGTCCCGCCTGCGGTTCGCCGTAGCCAGTACTCCACCCGCTTCAGGCCAGACAGTCCCGAGATCACCGTTCCCCTTATCACGACAGGGCTATCGCCCCGAATCTTCTCTGGCATTCTGTCGAGATAGGCGGCTGTCTTGAGGTGTGATTCCGGATCGTTATTGGCATCCGCATAGGTGTCGTTGGCTCGGAACTCGTTCGTCAGCACGATTCGCTGCAGCCACTTGATCGACTTGAAGCCGTGTGCCCAGGGGATCAGCATCCGAACCGGCCCGCCGCGCTCGAGCGGGAGCGGCTTTCCATTCAGTCGATATGCGAGAAACGCGGGCAGCTCCCACGGGGGCGACTCCAGCGCATCGGTGAGGCTCAGCGACGACTGAAAAATCTGTGCGGGATCGTCGTTGTGAAACCCCCAGTAGTAGAGTCGGCGTGCGTTGCGGGTTGGCCCGGCCAGCCGCAATACCTCCCGCAACGGAACTCCTTCCCACAGCCCCTGTCCCAACGGCTGCGCGATATTCAGACACTGGATAGCCTTCAGGAATGCGACCCGGTGCGTCTTGCCCATCTGAATCAGCGTAGGGAGATCCAGTGCGGTGCCATCCGCAATCGTGAGGGGGCGGGGCATCTTCGCGCCGCCCTCACCCACGATCTCAAGTCGCCAGGTCTCGGGAGTCAGCCGCGCTTTGACCAGAGCCTCGCCGCGCAAGGAGTGAGGAACAGGGTTGCCGCGCGCCACATCGAAAAACTTCTCCGCAGGGGTCAGCACATCGCGGGCGGGCTCCTGTGCCTCCGCAGCAATGGCATCCGACGCTACTTCAGTCGAAACGGCCGCGGCAGCCACTCCTCCAAGCCCAATCTTCAGCAGGTCCCGCCGTGAATGTCGCTCCGTCATCATCCCCCTCCATCATTCCAGAAGACCGTTTCTCGCATCGGCCTATTCGGAGACGCAGCCTCCTTTTCCTGCCTGCACCCGCTCCAACAGGCC
>JANXLO010000673.1 GCA_025355115.1 Chthonomonadaceae bacterium | reverse complement strand
GGCGCGGGTGGCCGCTCTCCAAAATTTATGACATCTTCGAGCAATTCGCCCCCGTCGTCAAGCACACACATATCAAGAACATCGCCTACCCAAAGGAGATGCAGGAGACTCAGCGCGAGATCGGCTACGAGTACGGCAAATACGTCTCACCCATCCATGAAGGCGATATCGATCACGCCCGCTACTTCAAGCTCCTTCGAGACGCAGGGTACGACCGCGACCTCTGCCTCGAAGACGAATCGCTTGGCAGGTACCCGGTGGAGGAGCGAAAAGCCAATCTTCGCGCCGCCGCGGACTTCTTCCGTGGTCAGATCGCAGGCTGAGAAGCGAAGTCCATCTATCCACTTGGAGATCATAGCGGCCGAGGAGAGGAGGAGTTGCGAGGCCACTTCTCGAACAGACCCTCAGCAAAGCCGCGTCATTCCGTTTGACATTTCGAAAGGAGCATCTAAATGCTGAAGAAAGTACTTGCAATCGCCGCCGCTCTGGCAGCCTTTGCGCTGGTAAGTTCCGCCGCGACGGCAGCCGGACTCAACGTCGGCGATCCCGCGCCGAAGCTGACCGTCAAGAAGTTTGTGAAGGGAACCCCTGTCACGAAGTTCGAGAAAGGCAAACTGTACGTGGTCGAGTTCTGGGCCACCTGGTGCGGCCCCTGCCGCGTCTCGATTCCCCACCTGACCGAACTCCAGAAAAAGCACAAGGACGTCACGTTCGTAGGCGTCAGCGTCTGGGAAAAGGATCAGGGGCTGATACAGCCATTCGTGACAAGTATGGGCGATAAGATGGACTATCGCGTTGCGGAGGATGCGGTGCCCGCGGGCGGAGATGGCAACAGCGGCGCGATGGCCACGACCTGGATGACGGCAGCCGGACAGGGAGGAATTCCGACTGCCTTCATCATCGACAAGGAGAGCAAAGTCGCCTGGATAGGGCACCCGATGACTATGGAGCAGCCGCTCGACAAGATCATCGCGGGCAAATGGGACATCAAAGTCGAAGCGGAGAAATCACGCAAAGCGGCCGCGATGACTCACAAATTGCAGAATCTGCAGGCTGCCTTCATTCCCGCTTACCAGAAGAAGGACTTCGCCAAGGTCGTCTCTATACTTGACGACGCCATCGTCAGCGATCCCGAGATGGAGACTCAGGTAGGACCGTTCAAACTTGCGATGCTCCAGCAGATGGGCAAGACGGACGATGCCGCCAGCTACATCATGAAGCTGACGGACGGAGCCTTGAAGGACAGTATGGAGGGCCTTAACCAGATTGCATGGCCACTGGTCGATCCAGATGCCAAGACCAAGGCAGCTCCCGCCCTCATAGCCGCTGCCGTCAAAGCGGCCATACGCGCTGACGAGCTGGCAGGCAGCAAAGATCCCGCCATCGCGGACACGCTGGCCGCAGCCTACTTCGCGGACGGCAAAATGAAGAAGGCCGTCAAGACCCAGGAGAGGGCAATCCTGCTCGCAAAGGGCACTCAGTTCGAGAAGGAGCCCTCCTTCACCGCACACCTAACAAGATACCAGTCCGGAAAATAGGCTCGTGTGACCACGCTAAACCCAGCTTAGTAGGGCCGCTGAGTAAAAATCCCCGCTCTCTCGGAAGAGATCGGGGACTTTTACTGCCTGCACATATTCTTGGCCCAGCGTTACGAGAAGAGGCCGGCGACCACCTTGCCCTTCACCAGCTCTCGGGGCTGATTGAGGTGATTATAGATGATGGTGTCCGCCGTGATGCCCAGCGTGTGGTAGATAGTTGCGAGAATGTCGGTCGGGTGAACAGGGTTCTCGGCGGGCGAGGAGCCCGTCGCATCCGACTTGCCGTAGACTTGGCCCGGCTTGATGCCTCCGCCTGCGACCAACGCGGTGTAGCAGTAGGGCCAGTGATCTCGCCCGTCCGGAGCGTTGCCGTTGCCGGAAGTGCTGACGCCGAGGCGAGGCGACCGCCCGAACTCACCGATGGCGACTACCAAAGTAGTCTCCAACAGTCCGCGCTGATGCAGATCGTCCAGCAGAGCAGCGAGGGCACTGTCGAGCTTGGGACAGTGAAGGTTCTTCAGCGGCCCGAAGTTGGCGGCATGAGTGTCCCAGGCGGTCTTGGTCGGATCGCCATTCGCGACGGAGGGCCAGTTGACCTGAACGAAGCGGGTTCCGGCCTCGATGAGGCGGCGGGCCATTAGTGCGGACTGCCCGAACGTGTGCCGTCCGTAGCGGTCGCGCATAGCGGGCGTCTCCTTCGTCAGATCGAAAGCATCCCTTGCCCGTCCCGAGAGTATCAGGCTGAGTGCCTTCTGATAATATGAATCGAGGGCGTAGTTACTAACCGCCTTTTCAAGTTCAGGCATTCCGTCATCAATGAGCTTACGGAGGTTCGCTCGCCGCTCGAGGCGCGCTTTTGAAACCTCGGCGCGCAGCGTGAAGTCGTCCAGCTTGATGTGGTCCATCTTCATCTGGTCGGTGTCTTCACCCGGCGGATAGAGGTAGTAGGGGTCGTACGCCTTGCCGAGGAATCCCGCGGTGCCCGCCTTGCCGACCACGTTGCTCTCCTGAAGCGGGCGCGGCAGCATGACGAATGGCAGCATCGGTACATCCGGCGGCAGGAATTTCGAGATGTGCGAGCCCATATTGGGGTAGTCGGCGGGTGTGGGTGGCTCTAGCTGGCCGGACGGAGAGACTTTGTCCG
>JANXLO010000660.1 GCA_025355115.1 Chthonomonadaceae bacterium | reverse complement strand
TGGCAGAGGAGGGCGATAAGGCCGGGACGGAAGTTCATCAGGAGCGCGGAACCGACCGACTTTCCGATCTGATCAACAAGGATTCTCTATTCCATATTGTGCTCACGCAGCCGATTGTGCTTGCGGCAGTCGCGCACGTCCTTCGAAATGACTTTAAACTCTCTTCGCTGAATAGCCGCAATGCTCTGCCAGGGCAGGGACTGCAGGGACTTCACGCCGATTGGGGACGTCTGGAGATACCGGGCGACTATCAGGTCTGCAATTCGCTCTGGCTGCTGGACGATTTCACTCCCGACAACGGTGCCACACGGCTGGTTCCCGGCACGCATCACTTGACCACAGCGCCCACGGATGTCATGGCAAACCCCTCGGATCCTCACCCGGACGAACTCGTGTTGTCGGGCAAGGCAGGGGATGTCGTGGTCGTCAATAGCCACGTCTGGCATGGGGGTACCGTGAACCGAACGCAAGGGCCACGCCGAGTGCTTCACGGGTACTTCTGCAGAAGGCATCAGCCGCAGCAGCTGGGCCAGCAAAAGTATCTGCGTCCTGCAACCTGGGAGTCCCTCAGTCCTGCTGCGAGAGTAGTTCTAGGCGTGACATGTCCTGACTGTGTAGAGTAGAATAAGGAGTTTACTCATCTTTGAATTTGTGCGGAAAAGAGGCTCTTTGATGGTAATGTTTGAGAAACCAACGGACGAAGTCGCGGAACTGTTGCCGGAGACCGAGGCGCACATCGACAGCGTGATCGAGCGGTATCGGGACTACGTGAACCCCGGCCTTGCGAAACTTATGCAGTTCGCCGGGTTTGCGGATGTCGAAGTGGAGGCACAGGGATGCGTCATCACGACGGCATCTGGCCAGCGATATCTCGACTTTGTCGGGGGATACGGCGTGTTTTCAGTAGGTCATCGTCATCCCCGCGTCGTCGCTGCGGTGCATGAGCAGCTCGACCGAATGCCACTGTCGTCACGCACTTTTTTCAATGAGGTCCAGGCCCGGCTTGCGGAGGAGTTGGCACACATCGCTCCCCCCGGTGTTCGCTACTCCTTCTTCTGCAACAGCGGAGCCGAGGCGGTGGAAGCGGCGTTGAAATTAGCGCGCAAAGCCACGGGCAAGACCGGCTTCGTAAGCACGGAAGGCTCGTTTCACGGCAAGACGCTAGGTGCTCTGGCGGTGACCGGCCGTGAAAAGTACCGTAAGCCCTTTGAGCCGCTGATGCCCGGCACAACCTTCGTGCCGTTCAACGATCTGGACGCGGCGATCCGCGCGGTCAATTCTGACACGGCGGCGATCATCATCGAGCCAATTCAGGGTGAGGGCGGCATTCATCCAGCGGCCCCAGGCTACCTGAAGGGACTACGCGAAATCTGCGACGAGCGCGGCATTCTGCTCATTGCGGACGAGGTGCAGACCGGGCTAGGACGCACCGGCGCGATGTTCGCGGTGGAGCACGATGGAGTCTCGCCGGATATTCTCACTCTGGCAAAGGCACTGGGCGGAGGCGTCATGCCCATCGGCGTCTGCATGGGAACAGCGGCAGTTTGGGAGCGGGTCTTCGAGGAAAATCCCCTCGTGCATACGAGCACTTTCGGCGGCAACCCGCTCGCCTGTGCAGCTGGTCTCGCCGCCATCGAGGTCACGAAACAGGAGAGGCTTTGCGAGCGGGCAACCGCACGCGGCGAGCAGCTTATGGCGGGATTGCGCGAAGTGCAGGCTACGATGCCCGAAGCACTCACGGCAGTGCGTGGTCGCGGCTTGATGATTGGCGCGGAGTTCGCGGTCAAAGATGTGGCGGAGCTCACCATAAACGGCATGTCGCGGCGCGGGATCATTGCCGCTTACACACTCAACAATCCCAAAGTTATTCGCTTTGAGCCGCCATTGATCGTCACCGAGGCTCAGATCGCCGAGGCGGTAGACGCCTTCCGTGAGTCTGTGACGGAAGCAGCGGCCATGCTTGAGGGCATGGAGGAGTAGCTTGAGTCACGTTCTCAGCATAGTGCTCCGGACGCGAATATATCGGCAGGAGGCTTTTTGACATTACGACATGCCTGGCTCTTTTTCATTCTGCTGCTTATTGGAGTGTTGTGCCCAATGGCCTTAGCGGTGCCTTCTGAGACACTGGGGGAAGAGCAGTGGGTAAAATCGCCGGAAGGATCCACCTTACTCCGGTCTTTTCGTAATGCTTCTTTCCCGCACGCAAGCCGTGAGAAAGGCCGCACCTACGATGGCAAGTTCTATGACGCAGCGTCCCACTACAGCGATAGCACTGTCGGTATTTTCATCCCGTCAGGATATCGGCCTGGCAAAAGCGTCAACTATGTCGTGCATTTTCACGGCTGGTCCAATCATGTAGCAGGGGTGCTAGATCACTACGAGTTGCGGAGGCAGTTCGCTGACAGTGGCCGCGATGCGATACTTCTGGTTCCGCAGGGGCCGAAGGATGCACCTGATTCGTGCGGCGGTCGGCTGGAGGCAGAGCCCGGCGTATTCGAAGCACTGCTGACGGAAGTGACCGAATTTCTGGCTCAATCCGGCAAAATTGAGACCACCAAGATCGGAACT
>JANXLO010000639.1 GCA_025355115.1 Chthonomonadaceae bacterium | reverse complement strand
TCGCCCTCGGGGTTGGCAGGAAAGAAGAACTAGACCAAGCCATTACCGCTCACGGCCGAATTTTGCATGACGCAACCGTGGTTAGTATTACCAGAGTTCCAGGCGAGGACATGGGCGCAATTAACTGGCACGTTCCAGAGGCCAGCAGCTTCAGTGAGGTGTTGGTTGGGCTCAGTGATGAACTGAAGAGTCCAAATACTGAATTATTTGATGAACAGATTGCGACTGCGTTCCTAACCGGAATCGTAGCCGAAACAGACCGCTTTAGTAACGACAAAACTACGCCGCAGACAATGTCGATGGCAGCGATACTGATGAAAGCTGGGGCAAACCAGCAGTTAATTGCTACAAAACTCGATGAGCCTACACCAATGCCAGAGGCCAGCGCGCCTTTATCGACTATGCCACCTCTGGCGCAGACGCCTGCTATGCCGATGATGCCACCAATGACAAAACCGATTCCAACAGTGCCTCCTGTACCTGTCGATGGTTCACTGCAAATTGCACACTTAGATGTACTAGCTCCTGATCAACTACCGCTGCCACCAATGCCACCGGCACCCTCGCCAATGTCACTCGACATGCCACCAGATCCAACCCCGCCACCAGAACCAGATGTAGACAACATTCATATCGATGATGAAGGAACTTTGCATAAGTTTGGAGAAGCCACGGCCACATCGGTAGACCCAGATTTAGAGTTACCGTCTGGCATGCCAACGCCGAGCACGACTCCTGGGGGAATGATGATGGGCGTTCCTGGCAGTAGTATGCCGATGCTCAATCATAATGCGCCAGCACCACAAGTTGACCATGATGATCAGACTTTGGAAGAGATAGAAAGGGCAGTCAATAGCCCTCACCTTAACGATAATCCGTTGGTTAATACGCAGCCACCAGATCACGGCGTGTCGACTTTGCCTGATGCTATGCAACCACCCGCAGATATGGGCAGTACCCCAGTAGATTTAGATATGGGCCATGGTGACCAGCTGCCGCCTTTGGACACGCCATTGCCGCCCTCAACTCCACCTCCAATCATTTAGATTTATAAACCATTTTAGGTATATTGGCTCCACCCCTGTAGAATAGGTTGAGCTAGTTAGAATTTACATATGATTACACAAGTTACTATCAACGAAAAATCGTTCGGCGACAAGATCCTTTATGAGGGTCTTGAGCTTAATGTTGAAGAGGGCGAAAAGCTCGGTTTAATCGGCCGCAACGGAACCGGAAAAACGACTTTATTGGGCCTTATAACGGGGGACGATAAAGATTTCGACGGCGAAGTGAAGTTTAAAAAAGGCAGGTATAATAGCAGTAAGTACTCTAGTGATTTATAGTGTAGTTTCATGAAGTTCAAAGTAAAGTTTATCGGCAAGAGTGACTAGTTTCAATTCCACACTGGTACGAGTAAAAGGCCTCCATTAGGGGCGAAACGACTGATTGGCCCTGCATCTAGTGATAGATGCACCGTTGATGAGGGGAAATCCTGCATTTTGAGCCGTCTTGGACGAAAAGAGTCGTCGGACTCCCTCGTGGGAGGGGGCTATCGGGGTTCGACGACGATTGCAAGAGGCGATTTGGGAGTGGTGGGCTCACAGGGAGAAGGGACGGGGCGGACATCACTGCTGGAACCATATTTAGCTTTATCTCGTCTTCATGCGGAACGCGATGGTATCGCTGAAATTAGATAGATCAGACGCGAAGTGGTTCAGCTTCTCTGCATTGAGACAGCAGTCGCATAGCAATGGAGAGTGAAAGGGAAATCGTGAAAAGTTTTCATTGCTTCGGAGTATTTAAAGGCGTGCTGCTGCTCCTGCTTGCGTTGCCTCTGTCGGCCCAAGAGCCGGGGCGTGACAAGTTGGGGCATGTCAGGGTGGCCGGAGTAGATGTGAGCGGGCTGCCCGCCGAGCAGGCGCGGCAGAGGCTCGAGCATCGGCTGGCCCTCAAGTTGGAGCAGAAACTGGTGCTTACGGACGGCGTGAAGCGAATTGGCCACAAACGGCGTGAGTTAGGAGTGAAGCTGGCCGTCGAAAAGATGATTGCCCTGGCGAAGCAGGGGCAGAAGCAGGTGCCGCTGCGCTTTACGGTCGATCCTCACGAGATGAGAGCCGCCCTGCGGCCTCTGGAAGCCAAATTCTCAGTGCCCGCTCGTGAGCCGAGAGTCATTCAGAGCGGCACCAAGATAAAAATTGTCGCGGGGCAGAGCGCGCGAACGCTCGATGTCGAGGCTACTGCCAGCAGATTGGCGGCGTTGCTGGAATCGAAGGCGACCACGCAAACCCTGCCGCTCGTGTTCAGCAAAAAGCCGCCCAAAAGAACGATCGCCGACCTCAAAGGCATTACTGGCAAACTCAGCCACTTCGAGAAAGCCTACAATGACGGGAACCCCAAACGAGCCCACAATATCCGGGTGGCCTCCTCCATGCTAAACGGCAAAGTCGTGCCGCCCGGCGAGACGTTTTCGCTGAATGAGATGCTCGGCGAGCGCTCCCACGAGCACGGCTACCTCACGGCAAACGTCATCGCCAACGGCAAGCTAGCGGAGGGCATCGGCGGCGGGGTCTCTCAGGTGACAGGCGTGCTGTTCAACGCAGTCCTGCTCGCTGGCCTGCCCGTCACGGAGTACGCGGCGCACTCCCACCCGGTCGCCTATCTGCCAGTGGGCCGCGACGCAACACTCGCCTGGAACCACATCGACCTGAAATTCAAGAACAACACGTCCGCTCCGCTCTACATCGCCTACAGTGCCGCCGGGAACAAGGCATCCGCCACCCTATACGGCGCCGCAGTGCCTGGACGCAAAATCGGGCTCTCTGTCGACGCCAAAAAACTGGACGACCGGCACATTGTAGCTCTCCTGTACCGAATCATCAAGCGCAACGGCAAAGTCATCAAGAAGGAGAAAATCGGAACGTCCGACTACAAATGGCAAGAAGACTTCTCCGAGTAGGTTCAATTGCACCTCATGCCCCATTGGAAAGTCTCTCAGCGGGCGGAGGCGTCGAACTGGAAGGTCGCGCGGCCTTCTCCGGATGGGCCCTTAACATTGAGGGAGAGGGTATGCGAGGCGACTGTCAGGATGCGACGCTTGCTCACGGGGTCGAGATTATCGAAGGTCACTGTGAAGACGCGGTACCAGGAGGTCGAGGCACGAGCTCCCTCGCCGGTCTTCAGCAGCTTTACTTCGCCTAACTCCACTTTAGCCGGTGCGAAGGGCTTTCCTTCTTCAACTGTGAGGGAGAACTGCCAGACTCCTCCCGCCTGCGCCGCTGTGTAGGCATCCGAGGTGAGTTCAATGTGCCCTAGGAAGGCGATTTTGTCGCCGAAGGCCCCTTTGTCGCTGTCGCCGTAATACTTCTTCCGCCGCTCGTCGTAGAGGGTCTGCGCCTGCGGCTCGTTCAGTTGCTGATCCTTCGCGAGTCGGTTCGCCAGCCCTGTGATCACCTCCGAAGTCACCAGCCGCGCTTCAAAGCCGTTCTCGCCGCCATGTAACTTGTCCCAAGAGACCTTGACCGACCATCGGGAGAAAGCCGTTTCCAGCACAGTCTTCTTCGGACGCAAGGGCTCAGGCGCCGCTGGATACGGCACCTTTCGCACGGCAGACTTCACCTCATCGGCGCGGGCGTACGATAGGAAAAGCAGGCAGGCAAGAAAAAACAAGACTGTGGACGGAAGGGCGCGGGCCAGTATTGTGGAGCGGCGATGCATGGGGCTTGCCTCCAGAAAAAGGGCAGAGAGTCGGCCAACTGGCATCAGCTCTCTGCCCCTGCGATTCAATGCCCTCGAAGGGGCACTATCGGTTCTACGTGCGGGTTAAAATCCCCGCTTTATCTGCCCTATCGACTGGGCTGCAACTGCTTTTCGACGCGGCGGCGAGAGGCGCTGTCCAGGATTTTCTTGCGCATCCGAACGCTCTTTGGAGTCACCTCGACCAGTTCGTCAGGGCCGATGTACTCGATGGCTCGGTCCAGGCTCATCTCCGTCGCCGGGGTGAGTCGCACCGAGAGGTCGGCGTTGGAGGATCGCATGTTGGACAACTGCTTCACTTTGCAGACGTTCACTTCCAGATCGACGTCTCGAATGTGCTTGCCGACGATCATGCCCTCATAGACTTCGACGCCGGGGCCGAAGAACAGTGTTCCGCGCTCCTCGGCATTAGCCAGGCCGAACGGGTTGGTGTTGCCGGCCTCTGTGGCGAGCAGAGAGCCGCTGCTGCCTCGTCCCATATCGCCCGCATACGGCTTGTAGTCCTCGAACAGGGTGTTGATGACGCCCGTTCCGCGTGTGGCGGTCAGGAAGTCGTTGCGGAAGCCGAGCAGTCCGCGCGTCGGGATAAGGTACGTAAAATGGACGCTGCCGTTGCCGAGACGCATGTCCAGCATCTCGCCTTTGCGCCGGCCCATCTGCTCCACGACCACGCCCTGATAGTCCTCCGCGACCTCGATATGAACTCGCTCGTACGGCTCGAGGCGATGGCCGTCCTCGTCCTGGCGGAAGATGACCTCCGGCTGAGCGACCTGAAGCTCGTAGCCCTCGCGGCGCATGGTCTCGATAAGGATGGCGAGGTGAAGCTCGCCGCGCCCGCTGACGAGGAACGTGTCCGCGCTGCCGGACTCGGTGAGGCGCAGGCTGACATTCGTTTCGAGTTCGCGGTAGAGGCGCTCGCGCAGCTTGCGGCTGGTGCTCCACTGGCCCTCGCGCCCTGCGAGCGGGCTGGTGTTGACGCCGAACGCCATCTGCAGGGTCGGCTCATCGACTGGGATGCTGCTGACTGCCCTGGGCATCTCGCGGCTGGCGATGGTTTCGCTGATGCCGATGTCGGAGAGGCCGCTCACGATGCAGATCTCACCGGCCGTCACCTCTTCGCGCTCGGCCTTCTTCAGTCCCTCGAAGACGAACGCGCTGACGATTTTGCCGGTGCGGATGTCGCCGCCGCGATTGACGATGGCGATGTTGTCGCCGGGATGCACCTTGCCAGCGTGGATTCTACCGATGGCGAATCGCCCTCGATACTCATCGTAGTCGATGTTGGAGACCAGCATCTGAAGGGGCGCATCGGGGTCACCGACAGGCGCTGGCAGATGCGCGACGATGGTGTCGAAGAGCGGGTTCAGGTTGACGCCTGGAGTCGCGAGATCGAGCGTAGCGGTTCCCTGCCTGGCACAGGTGTAGACGATGGGGAAGTCGAGTTGCTCCTCGCTGGCTCCGAGCTCAACGAACAGGTCGAATGTCTGATCCACAACCCAGTCCGGGCGGGCGTCGGGGCGGTCGATTTTATTGACGACGACAATAGCCCGATGCCCGAGCGCGAGGGCTTTGGAGGTGACGAAGCGGGTCTGCGGCATGGGGCCGTCCACCGCATCGACGAGAAGGAGGACGCCCTCGACCATGCCGAGGACGCGCTCGACCTCTCCGCCGAAGTCCGCGTGGCCGGGAGTGTCGACAATATTGATCTTGATGCCTTCGTGGGAGACGGCGGTGTTTTTGCTGACGATGGTGATGCCGCGCTCGCGCTCCAGGGCGTTGCTGTCCATGACGCGCTCGGCGAAATCCTGATTGGCGCGGAAGACGTTGCCCTGCCGCAGCAGGCCGTCCACCAGCGTAGTTTTGCCGTGGTCAACGTGGGCGATGATCGCAACGTTCCGAATATTCTCCTGGGTGTAAGTGCTCATAAGTTCCTTGGCTTTTTCTCGTCCCCTCCCCGCGTCGCAGGAGGCGCGTTGAGGACGCAAACACAAAAAAGGCGCGGCAACCGATAGCCGCGTCGCTTAATTCGCCTGTTTTCCTGCGAAAACCATTTACATTATACCACATAGACAAGCCGCGCCGGAAGCCTGCTGCGAAGTCAGCACATGCTTCGCGAAATCGTGCAGGCTTCCGACACGGTCTCTGTCTTGGAACGTGGCGCAGATTACTATGCTAGTCTCACCTTGCCCGTGAAGCGAGCCGGTGATTGGCGAGGCTGACGTTCTTTGCCTCTTACCGTGGGGCGGCGACTCTCCAACCGAGGGGAGGGAGGTAGGAGATTGAGCTGCCGCCAATGACCTTGGTGCCGTCCATGTACCAGATTACGAGCTGGTTGGTGGTCTTGTTTTGAAAAATGAGGTCGGATTTGCCGTCACCATTGCTGTCGGAAACCCCCACGACTTGCCAGCCTGCGGCCGGGGGAGTGGGTATCAGTGCACCGCTGACGAAGGTCGAGCCGTCCATGAGCCAGATGGAGAGCTGATTGGTAGTCTGATTCTGAAAGACAAGATCCGGCTTGCCGTCGCCGCTCAGATCGCCCGCGCCGACCAGACGCCAGCCCGCCGGAGGCACGTAGGGGATCAGAACTCCTCCTGTCATGACGTTGCCGTTCATGAACCAGATAGCGATTTGGTTGGTGGTCTGATTCTGAAAAATGATGTCGGGCTTGTCGTCATGGTTCATATCGGCGACTCCGACCACCCTGTAGCCCGCACCTGGTATTTGGCCGACGTAGTCTCCGCCGGTGACGGTCGATCCTGCCGTGTACCAGAGGGCGATCTGATTCGACGACGTATTCTGCAGCACCAGGGTGTTCGAGCCGTCTCCAAGAAAATCGCCCATTCCCACCACAGGGAAGTCGAGCGGAGGGGCCAGCGAGAAGACATCGCCCCCTGTGACCGCTGTTCCCTGCATGTACCAGACGTTCACCTGGCCGGTGTTCTGATTTTGCAGGATCAGGTCGTTCCAGCCGTCATGATCGACATCCGAAGTAAAGGGGATCAGAGAGAGCCGGGTCACGAAGGCGTTGCCGCCGCTGCCATCGCCTCGATTGACTGTTTGGAATGCTCCAGGCGTGGTGGGAAATGTCGCCGATCCTGCATTTCCTGTCACCACCGCTTTGCCGGAGGCATCGAGCGCGACCGCGAGCGCACTATCGTCCTTCAAACCGCTTAGGAGCGTAGAGTAGAGCAGAGTCGCGCCGGATGGATCGAACTTCGCGACGAAGGCGTTGGAGCTGAGGTTCGTTCTGTCGCCCTTCAGCCTCTGGTAGGAGCCGAGCGTGGTGGGGAAGTCAAGCGCGAGGGCAGTGCCGACAATACAGGCGTTCCCCGAGCTGTCCACCGCGACAGCAGAGGCGTAGTCGGCGGCGCGCCCGCCGAGAAATGTGGAGTAGACGAGCGATCTGCCGTCCGCGCTGACCTTGGTGAGGAAGGCACTGTTGGTGCCCGCGCCGCGGTTGATCCGCTGGTACGCCGAAGGCGTGACGGGAAAATTGGAGGAGCCTGCTAGTCCAGTCACATAGGCGTTGCCGGAGGAGTCCAGAGCGATGCCGGCGGCGTAGTCCTGAGTCTGGTCGTTGCCCCCGAGGTAGGTGGAGTAGACGAGCGACTTGCCGTCCGCGCTGAGCTTGGTGACGAAGGCGGCTCCAAAGCTCAACGCCCCGAGGCTCCGCTGATACGCGAGGGAGGTGGTCGGAAAGTTCGTTGAGGAAGTGGCCCCCGTGATGCAGGCGTTGCCGGCGGAGTTGACGGCGATGGCATTGGCGTTGTCTCCCCCGTTGCCCCCAAGATAGGTGGAGTATACAAGCGTCTTGCCGTCCGCGCTGAGCTTGGCGACGTAGGCGGAGCTAGTAGACGTGGCCCTGCCGGGATTGGTAGTCTGAAACGCTCCCGGCGTCACAGGAAAGTCGACGGAGAAGGCGCTGCCGGTGACATAGGCGCTGCCGCTGCCGTCCAGGGCGATTCCGGCGGCGACATCACCGCCGACATTGCCAGCGAGGCCGCTCCCGCCAAGATAGGTGGAGTAGACGAGACCGCCGCTGGGATTCAATTTGGCGACAAAGGCGTTCTCGACATTGTTGGCTGCGGCCCAGTTTACGGTCTGGTAAGCGCTGGCCGTGATCGGGAAATTAGTGGAGAGGGCTCCCCCGGCGATATAGGCGTTGCCGCTTGCATCTACTGCGATGGCAGCCCCATAGTCGCCGCCCCCTCCATGTGGCGTGCCTCCGAGGAAGGTGGAGTAGAGCAGAGTGGTGCCGTCCGCACTGATCTTGCTGACAAATGCGTTGCCGAAACGCCCTGCTCTATTTGCTCGCTGATAGGCCCCGGTAGAGATGGGGTAGTTTGTGGAGTGAGCTGCGCCCGTGATGTAGATGCTGCCCGCAGGATCGATGGCGATGCCCGTCCCTGAATCCCCTCCGCCCCCGCCTAAAAAGGTGGAGGAGATCAAGGCAGGATCAATGATGAGCGGCTGCGCCTCATCGTATGCGCCGACCGTGAACCGGACTGTGGGAGCGCCGATGCGATTCGCCTCCAGCCGATAGCGGCAACTGACTTCGCGCCTGCCGCCCCGGCTTGACTGGTAGGCGATGGGCCGCTGCCAGCGCAGATCGCCGTCCGGCAGGGTCAGAACGAGGTCACCGTTGGCTGCCGTCCTGGCCTGCCTCGCACCTGGAAAGCGCAGTCCAATCGCCTGAGACGCGGCATGGGGCCGCACGGCGAAATCGTACTCCAGCCTCCTGCGATTGCCGTAGTAGACGACGTCTATGCCAGGGTAGACATCGTGAAATCCCGCCCTCGCGTTGGTCTGGACGTTCGTCCTCCACTTCGAAGGGTCTGCTCCGAGGAGGTAGTTGACTTGCCCAGGCAATGGATCCGCCGTCTGTGGCCGCGCGTCCGTATTCGCGCCGACAAGCTTCATCGTGACAGGAGAAGCGTGGCCATCCGTATCCAATACGGCTTCGGCTGGCGAGAGGAGCAATGTACCGCCGTTGGTGTGCGACAGAAAAGAGACTGCTCGGCCCGCCTGCCCCACATTGCGCTCGAACGCCAGCGGCAGCAGACCGAAACTGCCGGTGGAGGATCGCGATGCGGCCAGTGGATTTGACGCGAGCGAAGTGCGGTAGTGGCTAGCAGGCGCGGCGCAGAGGCCGCCGAGACTCAGCAGGGCGATTCCGGCGTGAACAGCGGAGCGGGACGACATAAAATCTCTCCTCCGCAGGATTGAGGCAGAGGGAATTCCTGCGGTGCAAAAAAGCGAGGCAACGGACAGCCTCTATTTCTGCACACCACTGTCCGACTCCTCCGGCATTGTCCTCGTCGGAAAACCGGGTAGAATAAGGAGGAAGTCATTGCCGGACGTGCAGACGGAAGGCGCGTAGTTGCTCCCATAACTTTGCCCAAACATAAACGTTTTCATTCTGCCGACTCTGAACAGAATGAGTAGGAACCATGAACCGATGCCCCTTGTGACTGTAGAACTGAACGCCCGTAAGGATATCGTTGGACTGCCCATACTTTGGCGGCTGAGCAAGATGTTCAATGTCGGCACCAACATTCTCCGCGCCCGCATCTCCGACGATTACGGCCACGTGGCCCTCTCGCTGGAAGGCTCCGGCGAAGAGGTGGAGCAGGCCACGGAGTACCTGCGCTCGCTCGGCATTCTGTCAGGAGGAGCATCGACCGATTCCCCGCGCACCGCCTCTGCGCCCGAGGAAGCCATCGCTCAGCCCAACTCCATCTCCGTGCTCATCAAAACAGTCAATCCCGCGCAGGGCCACTCCCCTATCCTCTACCGAGTGGGCAAAGACTTGAACGTAGTAGTCAACATCAAAACCGCGTATTTCGACAACGAAGAGGGCGGTCAGGCAGAGATCACGCTCTCCGGGGCTCTACTCGAAGTGCAGCGGGCCATCGCCTACCTGCATACCACCGGCCTTCAGATAAATCCACGCCAGCGCTCGGTCACCGACGACGGCAACCTGTAGCGTTGGAAATGAGGCCGAAAAATTCCTGGCAGAATGGGCGAGAGTATGATACAATAGAGTCGGTGAAACGTTTGCGTTTCCCATTCCGTAGAGAAGAGTGTACATTGACAACTGAAAGGAGAGAGGAAAATGGACAGACCCGTTCGGGTGAGTCTAGATTTCCCTCGGAGCGGCCAGAGAGTGGATGTCTATGTGGCTATACCCGTCACACTGCGCCCTGAACTCACCGCACACGAAGGCAAATCTCGCACCGAAGCATCGTCATACTCTGCAGCCTACTGCAAGACAGCATCATCCGACTCGTTCGCAGCCGCCGCCTAATTCCCGCTGATGATTTTTCAGCGCCGAATGCCATTCTATTCATAATATAACCAAAGCGGCATACAAGAGACTAAAAGACCGCCCGGAAGCAAAATTCTACCGCTTCCGGGCGGTCTTTTTCATTTTGGCTCCAAGGGACGGAGTCAGCAGGCCTGTTGACACGCTATCGCATCCGGCATATAATGGCGCAACAATGCCCGCTTTCGAAATCGCGGCTTCATGCTTTGGAGTCGCGGAGGATCGCCTGCTTCTTTCAGGCGGCAAAAGAAGAGTTTTTGGCGACGGAGGAAAGACCTATGGCCTATCTTATAGGCGTCGACATCGGCACGAGCGGGACGAAGACCATACTCATCGACGAGGCTGGGCAGGTTCGCGCGCGGGCGACCAGGGAGTACCCACTCTACAGCCCGAAGCCGCAGTGGAGCGAGCAGGAGCCAGCCGACTGGTGGACGGCCACATGCGCCACCATGCTTGAAGTCCTCCAGCAGTCCGGGGTGGATCCCGGAGAGATAAGAGGCGTCGGGCTGTCGGGCCAGATGCAC
>JANXLO010000627.1 GCA_025355115.1 Chthonomonadaceae bacterium | reverse complement strand
ATGAACCGGTACCAGGCATAGGTAACCTGTGACCCGTCGCGCAGGGTGACAGTTGTGATCTGGGTGGCTGGCCCCGGTGTCTGCCAGGCACTAGTAGTGGGCGTTATGTAGTCGGCCCCCTGCTCTGACACGCGGAACTTCTGGGCAGTCAACCCTGTCTCGACTGGTACCTCGCGACGTGGTATAGGGGTCCAGTTCTTGCCGTCTTGCCGAAAGTATTCCGGGAACTCCCCCGCACGTACGATGGAGTTGGAGAACCACTCCATCCCCCATCGGTTCCCAGAGAAGACCTTGGTCAAACATACACTCTCGACGCCGGTGATTGGCTTACTCGCTTGATCATAGCGCGTAGGGCTGGTAGTCAGAACAGGTTTGCAGGCGCCGGAAGGATCGAATGTACCGGTGCATGGTACACCCTCGTCTCGCCAGCGTTTTACCGCGTTGTATAGGGCTGACTTGTCGAAGTAGGTTACATCCTGCACCAGAACGGCCCGGCCAGCTTGGTCAACCGGGAAGCGCAGCTTCGGGATTCGAGAATACACTGTGCCCCTGGAGTCATGCGCCTCGAATCGAGGTACGGTATTGATCTCTATCGCGCCCCCTCCCACCACGCCGGGGCGTGCATCGAGCCCACGTCCGTAGAGGAAGGGTTCCTTGAAGAGAGCACCGATCTTGCTCCATGTCTGGGGGACGTAGAAAGCGATGGGGCCTTTGAAATTGGCGGCGTTGAGGAAGCAGGTCCAGCTCTGGTCCCCTGTCGGAGGAGCGCCAGCAGTCGGGGCGGTGAAGGGCAGGGCCAGCCACGCGTAGCCAAGGAACTGCCCCCCTGGCCCCTTTTGGAACGGCAGACCATCCGGGGGAATCAAGAGGCGATTGCTGAGTTGGGCAATACCCAGGCGGTTGTCCGGCAGAGCTTTATCGTCATAGAAGAAGGACCACCCTGGGGAACCGATCTCATAGTCGTAGCATTGAGGGGTGGCGTTCATACTGAATTTCGGCCATCCGTAGCGGAAGTGGTTGCCTGCCCAGTAACCCAGCCCACCCTCCACGGTCTGGAAGACGCTGCTCCAGGTTGGGCCGCGCTCTTTCCAGGTCCGGGCCAACGTGCCCTCGGGAGCCAGTGGCACATCCTTGTCGTCCAAGTTGTCCGGTTGGATCCAGCATCCCGGCAGGCCGATCTGGAAACCGGCTAGCGATTGATCGGTCAATGCCCATACGGCCGAGTAGAATCCGATACCGGCGGTGTATGTCCCCTTGTCACGGCTCGGTTGCGTGTTGTAGCTGATATATCCATGGAGACCGTCTGAGTGCAAGGTTATAGCGGTGTGCTCCTTATCAGAGATGCACGGTGAGACGATGACTACCAGAGCAGCCACGGTCAGTGCGCGGCCAAGTGGAATCAGCGATAGGATGTTCCGAATGGCGAATATCATGGGTCATACTCCACAGGGCGTGTTTAGCAGCTCAGCGCCGAGGAGAAGGAGTACATGTCCGACAGGTTCAGACAATTCCCTTTTGGCGGCAAGCGAAGCGAGCTATGCCCTATAACTCAGAAGACAATCATCTCACAAGTCTCAACGCGGATGGAGCCTCCGTCACATCTCAGATCCCCCAGAGCGGCATTGTGCTCCGCGATAATCTCCACAGCGGGCTTATCCAGCTCATCGTTAGTCGAGTGGGCATCGCTGGCAAGAACCACCTCGTACCCAAGCGCTGCCCCTCCCCTGCATGTCGCGTTGATGCAGTAATCAGTCTGCAAACCCGCCACGACAAACCGCTCGACGCCCTGCGCTCGAAGCAGTTCATCCAGAGGCGTTCCTTCGAATGAATTAAACGCGCTCTTCTCAACCCGCATATCGCCCTCAGCCACAGACAGTCTCGGATGAATCGCCCCATCCGGCTCCACGCTGCGGTCTGTCACGAACACAATCGGCACGCCCGCCGCACGAGCTTTCTGTATAAGCCCCTCAACTCGCTCCAGTAGCGACTCCGCCTCCCACGGCCCTTCGTCCAGCAGACTATTCTGAACATCGATAACCCCAAGTGCAGTTTTCATCTATTAACCTTTCCCTCTCTAGCTCTCAAACATATAGGGCTTGGATGCTTTCGGGACGATGTTGCAACAAACACCAACGCTAATGCCCTAGACTGACTCCGGAGTCCGCGGAGGCGGACTCTCCGTCTTCCCAGAGGAGGACTTCAGTCCCGGATCAGACGCCCCCATCTCTTCTATATCAAACAGCAGCGCCCCCTCCCCGACGGGAAAGAGGCGCTAGAATCTGGCTTCCGGTCCCTTTAGGGAAGGGGCGGGGGGCAAGGCACTATTTCTTCTTCAAAGCCAGAGCCTTTGCCACCGACGTCGCAAGTCCATCGCCCCGCAGTTTGTCGCCCATTGCAAGAATCTGCCCAGTGTCGCCATCAACTAGCAGACTATGGGGAATCGATTCAACGCCATAGAGCTGCGCGATCTCCGCCATCCAGAAGCCGCCGTCGAAAACCTCAGGCCAGGTCATCCCCTGCTCCATCGTGTAGTCGGCCAGCACCTGTTTGTCACCAGCTTTATCGAGGCTGATGCCTAGCATATCGAAGCCCTCGGGATGCGCCAGATTGTAAACCTGCACGATGTTTGGAACCTCTGCACGGCATGGTGGGCACCACACTGCCCAGAAGTCGAGCAGGACCACCCTGCCCTTGTAGTCAGCCGGAAAACTGACCTTCTTGCCAGCCGTAGTCTCCGTATCGAACGAAATGCAATCCCCGCCAACCAGCATATCAGAGGGAGCCATCGTCTCCTTCGCGCTCGTCATGCTCCTCTTAAGGGAAATCGTTGTGCCCTTATTGTCGATCGTCGCGACCTCATAGCTGCCCACCCCGAGCCGAAACGGCTTCGCGATATCGTTCGCCTCACCCGGCAGATCGAACTCGCCATTCCCATTGCGGTCGATCAGCAAAGACACCTTTGCAGGCTGCCCCGCCTCATGTTTGTAGTTGCCATAGCGCCCGTCCATCGCCTGATCGATCAGCGCCATGCGATAGACGCGCGTGCCAATCGTCAACTTGCCGGTTCGACTATAGTCACGATTGTAAGCTAGCTCCATCCCCGTGACAAGCACAGTCAGGCCGCTCACAACCGTTGTCATCCCAGGCCCGGATTTGTAGCGAGCATCCACCTTGACATGCGCGCCCAAACGAGAGACAGCCGGAGCTCCAATTGCCGCTTTCTTCGCGCCTGCGACAGCCATAGGCATGAGAGCAACTGTCGGATCATCTGTCAAATCGCCATTGCCATTCGCATCGACATAGACGCGGACTGTCGAGGCATTGGGGGCAGAATCCAGTACTACGGCAATCTGGCTCTCCTTCGCATCCCCCATCGTAATCATCCCATAAAGGGGCACATGGAGATAGACGGGCTCTTTCGTGATACCTGCGGGCTTCACATCCAAGAGCTTGATCTTCATCGGATTCGCAGCATGCATTCCGCCATCCGCGCTCGCCGTCAGCCTGCCGATCACCACTTCGTCCGCATGAGCCGAACTGAAAAGTCCGGTCAAGCAAACCACCACGGCCGCGCCCAACTGCCCAAACTGTCGTCCATGTCTCATTAGTGCATTGCTCCAGTCCATATAACGAAGGGGCGATCGAACAGTTTCGCTCGCCCCTCCTGGTCACTCCGCTATCGGTTGTTCGTGCCGCTCTTCGCCGCGAGGGCCTTAGCGACCGCCCCGTCCAGTGCCTCGCCCCGAAGGGTGTTGCCGTCCGCGATGATCTTGCCGGTATCACCATCGACCAGATAGGCATGAGGTATGGAGTCGATGCTGTACATCTGCGCGATGTCGGCCTTCCAGTACTTGCCATCATAGATCTGCGGCCACGTCATACTGTTGGCTTTGAGGAACGACTCCACTTTGTCCTGCTGCTTATCCTGATCGAGGCTGATGCCCAGCACTTCGAAGCCCCGTTCGTGATACTTCTCATACGCCTTCACAAGGCCGGGCAGTTCAGCGCGGCATGGGCCGCACCAAGTCGCCCAGAAGTCGAGCATAACCACTTTCCCCTTGTAATCGCCGGGGAAACTGACCGTCTTGCCTCCAATAAGCTGCCGGGAGAACGCCAGTGCGGGTTTCCCGATGCCCAATGATGCCGGAATCGCGACTTCAGCGACCTGCGCCGAGGAAGCCTTCAGGGTCAGTCGCGTGCCATCAGGTGAAACCTTGCTGAGATCATAAGTTTTACCGGCGATATTGAAGGGCTTGCTGACGTCGTACCGCTCATAACGCAGGTCAAATTTCCCGTCGCCATCGCGGTCGATCAGCATAGCGATCATCCGTGAGGGAGGCGTCATCACGCCCGGTTTTGCCGAGGCTTCCGGCGTGGCCGTCTTCACGATTGGATCGGCGTCGAAATGGCCCGTCGCCATCTCATCGACCAGCATGATGGAATACTTTTTCCCGTCAAGCGTTATCTCGCCCTTCGCCGCGTAGTCTCGATAGTAGAAAATAGTATTGACTGGCAGATTACGTTGCTTAGCCGTCGCCGGTGCGAACCGGTACATCGTCAGCCCGTACGCCGTCTTGCTGGTGCTCTTTGCCAACCGGGGCTGGACTTCCGCGTTGCCCATATAGACTACGTTAGCGGCATTTCCGCCCTTTTTCCACTCGATGGGCGTGTCGTTTGTCAGGTCGCCGTCGTGATTACTGTCCACGTAAAGCTTAGCTTCTGTGGCATCCGCATTCTCATCCAGCACAACGGTGATGCCATTTTCCTTGGCATTGCCAAAGTGCAGCGTTCCGTAGAGCGGTGTCCCGCTATAAGCAGGTTCCTTTTTGATGTCAGCCGGCTTGGTCGCCGAGAGCATCAGGCGCTGCGGCATATAGTAGCCCGCTTTTGCCGATCCGCCCGTGGGGATCAGGCTTAGAGCCGAAGAGATCTCCGCAGGCGGAGCCGCACCGACGTGGGAAATCATGATTCCACCCGTAACGATGAGTGCAGTCACGGGAATCACGCGACCGATGAAATACCTGGTTGCCATATTTTTTCCTCTCTTGATGACCTGGACAAGCCAGGTATGCCTCATGACGAAAACGATGGACTCTGCAAAGTCGACCCGAATCGAACATTGCAGCAAAACAGACCACTTAACCGCCTGCTAAATTCATAACAGGGCCGATAAACTAGACAAATAGAGCAAATTCGCTATCATTTGGACAAGGAAGAAGTTCCTTGACGATAGGCGTTTCGTGCCCCAACACTTGCGGGCTTACGGTCAATCAGCTCAACCAGCGTCTGTTCAGCTCGAGCACGCTGCGCATCGCTTGAAGTATAAGTTCCAGATGCCTGGACCTCAACATCAGGCACAACCCCATTCTCCTCCAGCCGAATCCCATTGACTTTGAGACCTACTATTGCCAGCTCCAGCATTCCGTCCTTCCCAATATCGAACTTGCCCGCACCCAAAAAGGCACCCGCGGTACGCGTACCAACCGCGACCGCCCGCCTCGGGCTTTTGAGCTGAAAAGTCAGAAACTCTTTTGCGCTTCGAGTCCCACCATTGATCAGCACGACCAGTGGCTTATCGTATCCGGTGTTGCGCACCAGCGACTTCGTCCCATGCGTCTGCTGCTCCCAGGATACATCAGGTCGAAAAAAAACATCGCTATACCCGAATGGCGACCCCCCATATCCGTCGCGAAGATCTAGAATCAGACCATCCGTATCGTGCAGCTTCCCTGTCACAATATCATCTAGCGTC
>JANXLO010000280.1 GCA_025355115.1 Chthonomonadaceae bacterium | reverse complement strand
CACCAGCAGGGCGATGAGCACCATGACGATCCAGGCACCCTCCAGAAACTTCTCGTAGGCGATGTCGAAAAGCACGAGCCCGGTCGCCACAGCCCCAACGAAGTTGATGGCCGCCTTGACCCTCCAACCCTTCTCAGTCGCGCGCAGCTTCAGCCAGTGCCGCACCATTCCGCTCTGCGAGAGGGTGAAGGCCAGGAAAACCCCGATCGCGTAGAGCGGGATGAGAGCGTCCACGCTGCCTTTCTTCGCATAGACGAGGACAGCGGCAAAGATTCCGAGGACGAGAATTCCATTGTTGAAGACCAGCTTGTCGCCTAGATTGGTGAACTGCTTGGGCAGGAAGCGGTCGCGGGCCAGGATCGAAGATAGCCTTGGGAAATCGGCGTAGCTAGTGTTGGCGGCGAGCACGAGAATGGCGGCGGTAAAGAACTGCGTCAGGTAGTAGCCGAGAGCCCAGCGCCCCTCCTTGCCGAAGATGGCGCCCGACAGCTGATCGATGACGGCGTTCGCTGTCTGTCCCTTGAACTCCCAGTAGACCACGTGGAGGTGCATCGCGAGATAGGAGACGCCGAGGAAGATAGTGCCGAGGATCACGCCCATTGCCACCAAAGTCAGCGCGGCGTTGCGGGACTTGGGCTTCTGGAAGGCCGGGATGCCGTTGCTCACCGCCTCCGTTCCCGTCATGGCGGAGCAGCCCTGGGCAAAGGCCCGCGCCAGCACCACCAGGCCGAGCGCCTCGCCGGCCTGTCCTGCCCCCCAGACTTCATTGATATACTGGCGGTGCGGCACCCACCCAAAATGCGGCCCCAGCAGGCCTACCGCGATCATGATGTAGCACATCACAACGAAGCCGTACGTGAAGATGGCGAAAAGTGCCCCCGACTCCTTGAGTCCGCGCAGGTTGGAGAGCGTGAGCAGCGCGATGAAAAACAGGCACCACGTGACGAGGTGATCGAAATGCAGCCACTTGAGGCTGTGAGGAAGCGGTATTCCGCCCAGATTCTGCACTCCGGAGGCGATGGAGACGGAGACGGTCAGAACATAGTCGATGAGCAGAGCGGCGGCGGCGATGAGGCCTGGGATAGTGCCTAGATTGTCTTTTGAGACGATGTAGGATCCGCCCCCGCTGGGGTAACCGAAGATCGTCTGCCAATAGGACAGCACGACGATGACCAGCAGCCCCACGATCAGCCCGGTTATCAGCATCGTGTATCGGGTGTACTCTTCCCTGTGCTGCGCGGTGTAGAGCCCCGCTGCCCCAAGAACCAGAATGATCTGCTGCGTGGCGTAGGCGACGGACGAGATGGCGTCCGAGGAGAAGACAGGCAAGGCAAGAATTCTGGGCAGAAGCGTGTGCTCTGCATTTCTGTTCGAAATCGGGTTGCCGAATACAAATCGGCGCACGGACTTGATCAGCGAAGCGGCTTCGGGCTGATTTGGCGCAAATGGGGAGTTCTCATCCGAATGATTGGGCGGGCGTGTTTCAGGCATCATGTTGATCGCTTCATAGTGCAGTCGGCTCCAGCGGCGGGGGAGTGCGCCGGGAGTGCAGGGATAGCAAATTAGTCTATATAGCGCAGTCTTTGCACATAGTCTCATCCGGAGAGGGCATTCGCCACGTTGCGGTGACATTATACCCCTTTCGAACTGAAATGCCACGGACATCGCAATTTTTCCAATTGGAGATTGAACCGGTGACCCCTATCCCTGATGGCTTGATTCCTGGCAGTAAAACAAACCAATGGAACATTATCAGCCGGGACACGTTCCCACATGGGAACGAGCGGCGTAATTACTGTGCCGACACCGAAGTCCACAGTGCAAAAAGCCGCAGTCCCCATTGGGCCGAAATGAAATTTTACGCCCTCTGCCGAGCGGCCCATTCGGTGTGATAACTCAGCGAATTCCGCGCTTGTTGCCGAGCACTTCACTCATTGGTCTGTCCTTATCATGGATAGACTCCGCTTTCTCCTCTGAAATGGAATTTCGACATGAAAATCAAGCATCTTCTACTTCTGGCGTTCATCGCCCTGGCACGGCCCGCAAGCGCTCAGACCGTTTCGCTTGGCACGGCATGCAACTTCGCTGTACTCGGCGCCTCGACAGTGACCAGCACAGGCCCCACCAGCATCGTCGGCAATGTGGGGGTCAGTCCAGGCTCCTCAGTGACGGGCTTTCCCCCGGGGATTGTGACGCACGGTGGCATCCATAGAGCGGACCCTGCTGCCGTGCAGGCGAAAAAAGACCTCGGCGTGGCTTACAATGCTCTTGTCGCCCTCACTCCGACGACGCAGCTTACTGGTCAGAACCTGGGCGGTCTGACTCTCACCCCGGGAATCTACCATTTCAACACCTCCGCTCAATTGACCGGTACTCTCACTCTGGATGCCAGGAACGACCCTTCAGCGGTCTTCGTGTTCCAGATGGGAAGCACTCTGACCACCGCGCCCAACTCCGCAGTGGTTCTGATCAACGGTGCGCTCGGCGCAAACGTATACTGGCAGGTCGGTTCCTCCGCCACGCTAAACACCGGCACGGCCTTCAAGGGCAACATCGTCGCATTCACAAGCATTACTGTCAGCAATGGAGCCTCACTGCTCCCCGGCAGAGCGCTTGCGGAAACCGGCGCTGTGACGATGGACACCAACAGCATCACCACTGCTGGCGAACCCGTCATTCACTTTCAGAACAGCCTCACCAATCAGGTTTCGTTCTGGTATATGCACGGCGCGACACTTTATGGCGCCGCCTCCGTGACGACCATTCCTGCGCCCGGCTATGTGCTGCGGGGGACGGGCGACTTCAATGGGGACGGCTGTGCTGATCTCGTGTTTCAGAATACGACGACAGGGCAGATCGCCATCTGGTTCATGAACGGCACCACCGTGATAGGCGCTCAGTCGCTTGCCTACTATCCGGCGGCAGGATACACCGTGGCAGGCGTCGGCGACTTCAATGGCGACGGCAACTCGGACCTTGTTTTCCAGAGCGCTTCCACCGGGCAGATCGCTGTCTGGTATTTCTCGGGCACGACGCTCATCGGGTACGAGTCCACACGAGCCGTACCCGTTTCTGGGTACCTCGTGACGGGCGTAGGCGACTTCAATGGGGACGGCACACCAGACCTGGTTTTCCAGAACAGCAGCACCGGTGCTATAGTGTTCTGGTACATGAACGGCGCGCAGTTCCAATCGGGTGCCGTTGCCTCGTCACAGCCGTCTTCAGGCTTCAAGGCAGTCGGCGTGAACGACTATAGCGGAGACGGTCGGCCCGATTTGCTCTTCCAGAACACGGCGACAGGACAGATCGTCTTCTGGTATATCAACGGCTCTACCGTCACTGGAGGAGATTCGGTAAGCTCGATCCCCGGCCAGTACGGAATCGCTGTCGGCCCGCGCTGATCGCAATGCCGCACCGAATCGAGACCGCCCGGAGGCATTAGCCTCCGGGCGGTCTTGTCAATATCTCATTATTGCCAGTTCGCACGGCAAATGCCGCCATGTCTTCCTTCCGATTACAGTGTGGTGTGGGATCGGTGGGAGGCGGAGAGGGATCGGTGCTGCCCTCTTATCCAGGCCTGACGGCCGGAAGAGGCGCGATAACTGGGAGAGGCCGCGGCGGTTCCTCTTCGTTTGACGGAATGGAGCGAACTGGCGTGCGTTGCGAATGAGGCCGGTCTGGGCGGGAGGGCGACATCGCGTTGTGCATGGATCATAAGTCTTCCACCTTTGGAGCTTCTGGGTAATTCGATGTTCCGCATTCGCGCCCCCTTCCGGAGGGGCGCTAATGACGGAGAGGTTGAGAAGAGGGATGGTGGCAATGACGCATCCCGTGACTTAGTTGTTCCCCTGTTTTATGGCGTTCATGGCGAAGTGCATCTGGCCGTTTCTCCGGGGAGCGGCGAAACATAAGCGGACTCCTCTACGTCCAATAGAGTGAACCCGATCCGCCTTGACTCCAGGCCGCAAGGATTGTATACTAAAGAGGAAGAATGTGCAGCCGGACGGCTGCGCCCGAAACGGCTTTTTCCTCGTCATTCAGACAGGGCCGTGTTCGGAGGGAGAATAAAATTGCTCGAAGATGTACGCCGCGAAGCGCGCAGTTTGCGCGCCCGGCTGGTCGAGCTGGGAGGTCATCTTTGACCAGACCGGACGACAGGAAGAGATAGCAGGTTTAGAGGCTCAGGCGGCGCAACCCGACCTCTGGACCGATTCAGAGAACGCGCAACTCGTGCTGCAGAGGCTGAGCAAACTGCGCGAAGCCGTTGGCCCTTATATAGCGATTGAGCGGCGCGTTGACGATCTGGAAGCGATGTGTGATCTCCTTGCCGAATCGGGGGAGCCCGATCCAGAATCCGAGAGCGAGCAGGAGCGGGACGCGGAGCGGATCTCCGCCGATCTTGACCGCCTCGGCTTGGAGACACTGCTCTCGGGCGAGCACGACGCCAACGACGCCATTGTCGAGATACAGGCGGGCGCGGGCGGAACAGACGCCTGCGACTGGGTGGCAATGCTCCAGAAGATGTATCTGCGCTGGGCCGAAAGCAACGGCTACAAGTGCGAGATTCTGGAGGAGACCGAAGCGGACATCGCCGGATTTAAGAGCACCACTTTTCTCATCCGCGGGAAAAACGCCTACGGGTACATGCAAGCGGAGAAAGGGGTGCACCGACTGGTTCGCATGTCCCCCTTCGACGCCGCCAAGCGTCGCCAGACCTCGTTCGCACAGGTCGATGTGCTTCCTGATTTGGGCGAAGAGATCAGCGTCACTATCGATCCTGACGACCTGCGGTTCGATTACTATCGCTCCAGCGGCGCGGGCGGGCAGCATGTCAACAAGACCGAATCGGCGGTTCGCATCACGCACATCCCGACGAATGTTGTCGTGACGTGCCAGAACGAGCGCTCGCAGCACAAGAATAAGGCGATGGCCTTGCATGTGCTTCAGGTGCGCCTGATCGAGCGCGAAAAGCGTGAGAGCGAGGAAAAGCTTGCCGTTCTGCGCGGAGAGCGCAAGGACAACGAATGGGGAAATCAGGATCGCTCCTACGTGTTTCAGCCGTATACGATGGTAAAGGATCTGCGCACCGGTTATGAGACCGGCGACGTGATCGGCGTGATGAACGGCAATATAGGCCCGTTCCTGCAGGCTTTTCTTGAGTGGCAGCAGACGACCCGACAGCAGTCGTCATGACCGGTCCAGGTTTTGTTCAGTTGTTTGAGCGCTGAGTTTTGTCCCGCTCTCACAGAGCGGATGCCGGTCGCCCGAAGTCAGGGCAGAAAGAGAACACGACAATGAGACCAATTGGGCGGCGCACGTTCGCCCTCGCCGGTCTGGCAGGCGCGATGGCCCTCGGGCTGTCCGCGGCCGCCTCAGGAGCCATCGACGCCCTCAAGTCGACGGAAGTAGAGCTGACCACCAGGGAGGTCGGGCTGAAGGAGAACCTGCTCGGCAGCGTAGTCGCCGACGCTGTGCGCGATAGCGCCAAGGCAGACATCAGCCTCATCGACGCGAGCGCGTTCGAGGAGCAGGTGACCATTCCAAAAGGCAAGTTCGCCGCGGCGGATCTACTCAAGGCGCTTTCGTACAAGAGCGACAACATCTTCACGCTGAAGCTGACCGGTGAGCAGATTCGCGCCGCGCTCGAGCATGGGCTTTTTCTCTACCCGAAGTTCAACAGCGCCTTCCTTCAATTCTCCGGCATGACCGTGACCGTCAATCCGGACGGGGGCGCGGACAAGCATGTCATGTCGGTGAAGATCGGGTCGGACGCTCTTGAAAACGGCAAGACCTACACCGTCGCGATGCGCGCTCCGCTCGCCAACGGCGGGCTAGCCTACTCCAAGATATGGAAAAGCAGCGAGAAGAAGGACACGTCGAAGACGCTGGAAGCCGCCGTGACCGCGTACCTGAAGGATCATGCGACCATTTCGAAAGGCGATGAGCGGCTTGTCACAAAGGGCAAATAATATGTTCTCCGCATCTTCGGCGCAGCGACGGAAAGGGCGGTTCAGCCGAACCGCCCTCTCCCTGTTCTGTCTCGGCTCGTTGGCGACATTCGGCTTTGGCGGCTGCCAGAGCGTAGCGCCGCCCTCCACCGCTGTAACACAGGCAGGCGCGAACTCCTTTCCGGCTCAAGCGGGCGGAACAATTGGCGCCACCCCTGCGTCCGCTGTTCAGGCTCCCGCTCATGAAGCTTTTGACGGGGATCGCGCGTATGAACTATTGAAGAAGCAGTGCGCATTTGGAGTTCGCCCGCTCGGCACGGACGCCCATGAGAAGGCGAAAGACTTTCTGTTGGCGGAGATGAAAAAATACGCCGACAGCACAATTGTCCAGTCGTTCGCATACCATGGCTTGCCCGTGACAAACATCATCGGAGTCTTTAATCCCGCTGGCTCGGACAAGCCCTCCGCGCATCCCATTCTTCTCATGGCGCACTGGGACACCCGCCCAATCGCCGACGGGCCGCATTCGGACAAGGCTGGCCTCCCGTACCGCTATGGCCCGAGCGGATGGCGCCCGACCGCCCCGATCATGGGCGCGAACGACGCGGCCTCCGGAGCCGCTATTCTGCTGGAGCTGGCAAGGATTTTCAAGGACAAGAAGCCCGATGTCGGCGTCCTGCTGCTCCTCGACGACGGCGAGGATTACGGCGATTTTCATGGTGATTCAGAGCGGGGGGACGGCGTTGAGCTCGGATCACGCTACTTCGCCAAGCACTACCGAGAGCAGTCGGCGTTCGGCAGCCCGTTTTACGGAATTTTGCTCGATATGGTCGGCGCGAAGGACGCAACGTTTCCTCGCGAGCAGCTCAGTCAGGCGCGAGCCGCGAGCGTAAACGACAAGGTGTACGGAATCGCTCAGTCGCTCGGCTATGGGAACATTTTTATCTCAGGGGAGATGCAGGACGTCAATGACGACCATGTCGCCATCAACGACGAAGGCATTCCGATGATCGACATCATTCATCCTTTGCCTGGCGGCGCCAATGATCGTCGCGCCTATCGCTACTGGCATACGCAGCAGGACACGGCGGACAAGTGCAGTCCAAAGATGCTGAAAATCGTAGGGGATGTGATGGCAGAAGTGCTTTACCGAGAGCCTAGATGAGTGTTTCGAAGACAGCCCGGCAGTGAAAGAGGGTGTTGTAATGGCAAAAGGAACGAAACAGGAAGGGCAAGGCCGGACAGGTCTAATCCGCGAAAGCGACCTCAAGATCTGTGAACTGTGCGGTTGGCTGAACCTGGATACCAACGCGGAATGCTTCGTCTGTGGCTGGCACGGACGTTTCGAGCGCGATCATGAAGTCGTGCACGCCGCTGTCGAACTGGCTATGCGCCGCTACGGCAGGCTGGAGCTCCAGCACCTCACCGATCCGCGAACCTATCGCGAGCCTGCGTCGCTTCCGCTCCGCACACGCCTCGGCCTCGTTTGGCAGCATTTCCTTTTTCGCATTCGCCGCCGCCGGTAGCCTTCGCGTTCGACTCTCGCCCTATGTAAAAAAGGGCTCCAGGGATGGCAAATAGCGAAGTGCGGAGGCCTGAGACATGGCGCGCCCGCCCATCCACAGGGAGTCAAAATCGTCTGGCATAAGCGCGCGAAGCTCGACCAAATCTGCTTCATACTGGTCCAGTGGAACAAACAGATACCCCAGGCTCATATACAGGAAAAACGTGCGACGCAGCTTCCGGACGGGCACGATCTGTAGTGAGGCGAAGCCATGGAGCCTGACGGCGAGCGCCGTTTTTCCGAGGCTCTGAGCCAGCGAAGCGAGGCGAGCCGCGACCAGGCAGACTCCGTTGGCATGATTCTCCCTCGCAAAGTACGTCGCCGCCTCCCGATAGCAGAGAAAGGCGCGCAGGGAGTCCCTCCGCTTGACTGCTATGTCCCCCAGCAAGACCAGGCTGGTCGCCTCCACCGGATAGTTGCCTGCCACACGGCTGCATAGTATGGCCTCGTTCAGGAACCGCTCCGCGCCAAGCAGATCCCCCTCGATGAGGCTGATCTGACCGAGATGAAAGAGCCCGAACGGCAGCGTTGTGCGATCCTCCACCTCATAGGAGAGGGCTAGCGCCTCTAGAAATAGACTTCGAGCCTCCATAGTCCTATCCGCAAGCATGGCAATCCCGCCCAGCCGATAGAGGCTCAGAGCCACCCCGTGCAGGTGTCGGCAAGAACGGTAGCACTCCACGCTTCGCCGCAAGAAAATAGTCGCCTGCTTCAAGTCCCCCGATCTCTGTGCGGTCGATCCTAATGCACTGAGCGCGCGGCCGAGTTCGTAGTCGTCTCTCTGCTCCTCCATAACGGGCAGGCAGGCTTCCAGTCGAAGGTGCGCGGACTCGATCTGCAAAAGATTCACTTCGGCCATCGCCAGAGAGCATAAAGTGCGCGCGACTCCCATGCGATTTCCAATCTCTTGATAAAGCTCCAGCGCCTCCAGGCTCCATGCCCTGGAGACCTCGTGCTCTCGCGCTCCATTGATCAGAAGTCCCGCTGCTTCACGCGCCTCCGCGCGAAGCGCAATCGGCTCCGCAGCGTCCCGTGCAAGCAGCAACGTGAGCCATGCCGTCCCCTCACGATGGTAGCCACGGACATCCCAAAAGCGCCACAGCGCCACGCTTATTCGCAGGCCAACCCCGGTCCGAACAGCATCCTGGGCGCACCAGGTGAGCGCAGCCCTCAGATTGTCGCTCTCAGCCTCAAGTCTGTCGAGCCACGCTGCCTGCTCCGGCCCTTTCAGATGCGTTGCAGCCTCCTCGGCCAGGGCGAGGAAGCAATGCGTGTGACGCTGCATCAGCGCAGCCCTCTCCTCCTCGGCAAGCAGTTCGGCGGCATACTCCCGGACGATCTCCAGCAGCGAATAGCGCATGTCGGGAGTGGCGGCAGTCGTCTGCAGAAGCGACCTTTCATGAAGCAGAGCCAGATACTCCAGAACATGCCCCTGCTGCTCCATAGCGTCGACCACGGGGGGCAAGCAGACGGCCTCTGCCGCCTCGAGACTCCAGCCGCCCCGAAATACGCTGAGGCAAGTCAGAAAACGATGAAGCTCGGGGTCCAGGCGCTTGCAGCTCCAGTCGAGCGTGGCCTCCAGGCTGCGATGCCGGTGATCATGGTCTGGACGGCGGCTGACCAGCAGGCCGAAGCGGCGTTCACGACGCGACAGCATCTGCTCGGGAGTCAGGACGGAGGCCCAGGCTGCCGTCAATTCGATGGCAAGTGGAATCCCGTCGAGATGACGGCAGAGGGCCATTACGGCGACGCTGTTTTGAGGGGTGAGGCGGAAGGCGGGTGTCGCGGCGTGCGCGCGCTCCACAAAAAGACGGACTGCTTCATAGTCGGGCATGGTGGCGAGGCGACTTCCCTCTCCATCGTGGACGGGCAGAGCAGCTGGGGGAGTCTCCAGGCCTGCGACAAGAATGATCGCTTCACCGGTCATGCCGAGCGCCTGTCTGCTGGCGGCAAGAATCCGCAGGCCAGGGCAACTCTGCAGGAGGTCACCTGCGAGACGGGCAACCTCCTCCAGCAGATGCTCACAGTTGTCGAGCACCAGCAGGCCGGGCTGACCAGCGAGGCAACGGCGCAGAGTCTCGTCCAACGGTGTTCCCGGCTCCTCCGTCACCTGCAGGCTTCTTGCGACCGCCTGTGTCAGAAGAGCGTAGCTCGTCAGGGAGACGAGCTCTACGAACCAGACCTCCTCTTTCTGCGCACACTCATGCGCGATATGCAGCGCTATTCTCGTCTTGCCCACGCCGCCTGTCCCGGTCAGCGTCACGAGCGGAGACTGCTCTAAGCATCTCCTGACCGCCTCGATCTCCCTCGTGCGTCCGATGAGGGCAGTGAGAGGGCGCGGAAGGCGGGAAGCGTTGCGAGGCACGACGGCGAAGCGAAGCGGAGAGGATGTGTCCAGAGAATCACCGGCGTTGTCCTGCTCGCCTTCGGAGCCGGGACTGAACGGCCCTGTCGCCGGGGGCTGTCTGGGCGTAGGCCGGCTACGGGCCTCCTGCATAGCCGCGGTGCGCAGGACTTCGTATAGGGAAGTTGTCTCCGAAGCGGGATCGACGTTTATCTCCTGACGCAGGAGCAGACGCAGGTTGCGGTAGACCAGCACCATGGCGGCATAGTCCCCTTCGTTAGCAAGAGCCTGCATCATCGAACGATGCGCTGACTCGCACATCGGGTCCTGCTTTATGAGCAGACGGAGGTAAGTCAAAGCCTCGGACGGATTCCCAAGATCGAGTGCGCGGCTTGCCAGAGTTTCGAGCGCCTGCTGGTACGCATGCTCCCGTGCCTGACGCTCGCCGATGATGAAGGGCTCGTCGCAGCCTTCGAGCAAAGGCCCGCGATAGAGCGCTACACCAGCCTGGAGAGACTCCGTATCGCTGTTGGCGAGAGCCGCATCGAACGCCGTCACGTCTGTGAAGGTGCCGTTCAGGTCGAAGCGCAGGGAGCGGGGAGAGGGGGGTTGGAGCCGCGGAGCTTCGTCTCCCAGCGCGCGGCGCAGCAGGTAGAGCGAGCTTCGCATATTGGCCAGGGCGTTCTCCTCCCTGCTGTCCGCCCACAGCACACCGGCGAGTTGAGATCGACTGATCTCTTTCCCGTTTCGCAGCACCAGCAATGCCAACAGCCACTGCTCCTTACGGGAGTGCAGCGGGGCCATTGGCACTCCGTCGATCAGAACCTCAAATCGTCCAAGAAGGCCGATTTTCAATTTCGCACTGGAGTCAGGCATGGTATCGCTAGACATACTTCACACGCCTCCATATCCGCCAGAAAAACTTCTTTGCCTACGCTTTTCCGCTTTCGACTACGTTTTTCCTCTATTTTGGACTACGTTCTGGTGGCCGCCCGCTCGCATCATTTCGCGGCCAGCCACCGAGCAGCAGAGCTTAGCGAAAATTGAAGGATGAAAGGCATTGTATTGTCCCGGTTTTATTCGAACTCTCCACCTAAATGTCGGGCGGAAGTCGATCGAGGCAGTTCCCCCATCGAAAAAATTCCTCTCTGCCTATGAAGGCAGAGAGGGATTTTCGTAGAGCAGATCGGCAGCGGAATAGTGGCCGCCGTCTCAAAGCAAGCCCATTGCTCCTGACTGTTCGATAGCCTCATGGAAGCGTTTCCGACCGATTGCAAATGCCTCCTCCTCCGTTAGTATCGACTAGGCAGGCCATCACGGGCTGCCAGACTGGAATCAAGGCGGAAAGTCCGGAGCGGTCAGTAGGGAGTACCGTGGGCGCGGGCGGCTTTGAGTGCATTCGCGTACCATTCGAGTTCGGTGAGGAACTTGTCGGTCGATTGCTCGATGCGAGGGTTGGTCGGGTTGCCGTCTGCGTCCAGAAGCTTGGTCACTTCAGG
>JANXLO010000489.1 GCA_025355115.1 Chthonomonadaceae bacterium | reverse complement strand
CACACAGCGGGTCTGGTGAAGCGACAGTAGAGGGAGGGATGGCCTATTTTGACCTGGAGCAGCGATTTGCCGTATGGCACTGCTCTAACTGCCGTCGCTGGCACGAAGCAGAGGGGCAAAAACACTCTGCTTTGCCGCAGCGCCTGCAGTCATGCCTTACTGCGCGCGGCGGGTCCGGGCAATATAGAGTTCCATGAGAACCTCTTCGGTCTCTTTTTCGTTCAGCCATTCCCAATAAAACGAATGGTTCATCAGCATTTCAAGATTGAGGACGCGCCGGCCGTTCGCACCGTTTGGTTTGGGCATAGGCAGCGAATCCCGATTGTAGGCAGCGTTTACCTCGAAGACTATCGTGCGGCTTTGAGAAGCATTCTGCGGCTCAGTCGCGCAGTGGATAGGTTCTTTGTCCAGGGTTTCCGGCATGAATGCTCCCTCAGCGATAGAGCTTCTACCGGCTTGAAACGGCATGGCTTTGAGCTGTTGAAAGAGAAAATGTGATTCAGACACGACTGGCTCAGATCTCGGAATGAGCATGGCCAATCGCTACCAATGTAACACTTACACACTATATGACGCATCAGAACATCCTGATGTTCTGGAATTGTCTCGCTACCGTACCTTTTTTTCCAAAAGGGCAAGCGTTCGCAGAATCGTCGCGATTTGCGAGCGAACATGAATGCCATGATAGACTCACGCCGAGCGAAAACGGTTAGCTTGAATTTGATCATACGGAGATTGGCTGTTGAATCCGGCCTCCGACGTTGACGACAGGAGTAGCAGGTATGAGTTCGAACCGACCAACCGTTTTTCTTGATTTCGACGACACTTTAAGCGATCCAATACCATTCTTCCTGCAGTTCGTCCATGAGATCAGCACCCTGTTTTGTGCTCGCTTTGGCGGCGATGCTCAGGAGTGGGAAAGGGTTGCGACTCATATGCTCGTCTACGTCGAGGACGGATATAAGGCGCGTTTCATAGGAACCCCCCGCAACGGATATCTCGAGTGGCTGCACTCGCTGCCGATGGTGACGATGGGCCTCATGTTCGGTGGGATGGAGATTCCTATTCCGCACGATGCTGCAAGCCTTTCATCCACTATTCAGTTCGAAGCGCTCAAGCGATGCAATGTGGCATTTCCAGGAGTCGATCGCTCTTTGAAGGCTCTGTCCGCACAGGGATACCATCTGCATATGGCCTCCGGCCAGGAGTCGAATTATCTGCGGGGGGCCCTGACAGGCATGGAGATTTTGAGCCATTTCGACAGACTGTTCGGGCCGGATCTTATAGATTGCGCCAAGGAAGGGCTGGAGTATTATCAACGGGTTTTCGCCGCGGTGGGAGTCTCTTCAAGTGAAGTCATCATCGTTGACGACTATCCTCCGGCAATCGGGTGGGCCCTCGAGAGCGGCGCGAAGGTGATTCAGGTCAAACTTTCGCCAATCCGGCACGAGCAGACCATTGCGGGCGTCTCCGCAGTTGTCACCGATTTCCATCTGCTTCCAGAAGCGGTCCAGAAGATCGCAAATTCTATGAACTGAGACGACCGACAGGGCGGCACTCGCTGCGCGGAACTGCATTTTGAAGGACTAACAATTGACTTTGCATTGGCTGGTGTGTCATTATTTCTACCGTGTTTGCGCCGCGTCGATGCCGACTCTGTCCTCAGCACAACTGCCTTGTCCCGCCCTCGTTCTTATCCTGTGGGAGACGCCATGAAGCCAAGTTTCAACATCGGCATCGAAGAGGAGTATCAGACCATCGACCCTGAGACTCGTGATCTTCGCTCTCACATCGGTGCGGAGATCATCGAGAAGGGCAAGATGCTGCTGCACGAAGCGATCAAAGCTGAAATGCACCAGTCCGTCGTCGAGGTCGGAACCGGTATTTGTGAGACGGTTCATGAGGCGCGGGAACAGATCACTTTCATCCGCAGCAAAATCATCGATCTGGCGCGCGACAACGACTTGCTAGTAGCTGCCTCCGGCACTCATCCATTTGCAGACTGGCGCAACCAGGAGATCTATCCGGACGAGCGATATCGCATCATCGTTGAGGATCTCAAACAGGTGGCGCGTGCCAACCTCATTTTCGGGCTACATGTCCACATTGGCGTGGCGGATCACGAGGAGGCGATCAATTTAATGAACGCGGTCCGATATTTTCTGCCGCATATCCTCGCCCTCTCGACAAACTCCCCATTCTGGCTTGGAATGGAAACGGGATTTAAATCGTATCGCTGTAAGGTCTTCGACAAGTTCCCGCGCACTAACATCCCTGACTACTTTCTGAGCTGGGATGAGTTTCAGAGCTTCGTCGACACGCTCGTCAAGACCAACAGCATCGACAACGCCAAAAAAATCTGGTGGGACATAAGGCCGCACCCCTTCTATCCCACGCTTGAGTTTCGCATCTGTGATGTGCCAATGAGAGTGGACGAGACTATAGCCATAGTCGCCCTCATACAGGCCACCGTCGCCAAGCTATATAAGCTGCACGCCGCCAATCAGGACTTCCGACTCTATCGACGTGATCTTCTGATGGAGAATAAATGGCGCGCCTCACGCTATGGGACGAATGGCAAACTGATCGACTTCGGCAAGAAAATTGAGGTTCCGTTCCACGACTTGATGAACGAGTATCTGGAGTTCGTGGACGATGTGGTGGATGAGCTTGGCTCGCGCAAAGAGATTGAGTACATTCCAAAGATGCTCGAGATGGGCAGTGGAGCCGACC
>JANXLO010000461.1 GCA_025355115.1 Chthonomonadaceae bacterium | reverse complement strand
GGGACACTCGTCGGTCAGGGCTTTGGAGCGTATCTCGGCCACGACCACGCCGTTGTCCTTGATGCGGGTCAGTCCGTCGTCCGTGACCATTCCGATGACTGCGGCGTTCAGCCCCCATTTCTTAAAGATGTCAAGGATATTCTGCTCCCGGCCTTTTTGGACGATGCAGAGCATCCGTTCCTGCGACTCGGAGAGCATGATTTCATAGGGGGTCATGTCGGCTTCGCGCAAAGGCACCTTACGGACATCGATCTCCATGCCCGTCCCGGCCTTCGCGGCGGTCTCGCAGGTGGAGCATGTCAGCCCCGCCGCGCCCATGTCCTGGATGCCGACGATGTAACCGCTCGCCAGTGCCTCCAGCGTCGCTTCGATAAGTAGCTTTTCGAGGAAGGGATCTCCCATCTGAACGTTCGGGCGTTTGCTTTCGCTGTCGGGACCGAGTTCGACGCTGGCGAAGGTCGCTCCATGGATGCCATCCTTACCGGTCGCGCTGCCGACGTAGACGACGGGGTTGCCCACACCCTTCGCCGCCGCGCTCGCGACTTTGTCGAGCTCGACCACTCCCACGGCCATCGCATTGACGAGAGGATTGCCGCTGTAGCAGGGGTGAAAATAAATTTCACCCGCTACCGTCGGCACACCAACGCAGTTTCCATAGTGGGCGATTCCTGCGACAACGTGCTCGAACAGGTAGCGGTTGCGAGGCTCGTCGAGGGGGCCGAAGCGGAGGGAGTTGAGGCTGGCGATGGGGCGGGCGCCCATCGTGAAGATGTCCCGCAGGATGCCGCCGACGCCGGTCGCGGCGCCTTGAAAGGGCTCGACCGCGGAGGGATGGTTGTGAGATTCCACTTTGAAGACGATGCCTAGCGTGTCATCGAGGGGGATGACGCCCGCATTCTCCAGAGAGCCGCTCTCCTGCGCCGCCTTGTAGTTTTTGAAGAGGGCGAGCACGGGGCGAGAGTATTTGTAGCCGCAATGCTCTGACCACATGACAGAGAACATTCCCAGCTCGGTGTAGGTCGGCTCCCGGCCCTGGATGCCGAGTATCTGCTGGTACTCAGCCTCGTTTAGGCCCATGTCGCGGACCATCTGCGGCGTAATCAAAGAGTCGTCTCCTCCACTGCAAAAGCAAAAAAAGCGCAGACATTGCGCTTCCTGCACGGTTTTTGAATCCTGCTCTTAGTATAGCCCATTGCAAAGGAGAGGGTCAACCTATTATTGACTTCTTCCCAAACGATGCCCTGCCTTCCACGGGGACAGAAGGCTACGTCGGTCACTCAAGAGCGACATTCGTCGGGAGAACTGCTCTCATGTGATGGACGGCTGACATATTGCGCAGAAATGGTGTATAATTTGTGCAGGCTGGAGGCTCGCCCCGCCCGGAGGTTCCATATCCGAGCGGAGCGAGGGACCGAGGGTTACAAGTCTACGGACTTGGTGCGCTCTTTGCGCCAGATCAGGCAAAGCTGAACTGCGTAGAACGCGGCCCCTGGCGTATGAAACGCAAGGTTCAGGATAAGGCAGGTTAGTGTCATATCCGTCTCCTTTATAGCCAGGTTGCATTAGGTCGTAAGGTGCGTCAACACCTTAAGATCTTTTTTCTCGCCTGGCCACTTTACTTTACCTACTAAAGCGGGAGAAGCTTGCCTGCCGTATCATGACATGCCGTTCGCTCACTTCATGGAGCCAGCTCCTGAAGACGGGCGATGATTTCAGGGAGTGGGACGTCACTCTGCTCCTTGGTGTTTTGATCGCGCAGACCGACTACGCCGCGCTCGAGCTCGCCGTCGCCGAGGACGAGCAGATAGCGCGCGCCCAACTCGTCGGCGCGCTTGGCCTGCTGCCCGAACTTGCGACTTCGGTAGTCCATGTCGGCGGCCAGCCCGGCGGCGCGGAGATCCGCCAGAAGCTTCACCGCGGCAGGGCGCACCTTCGCCTCGTCGCCCAGTGTGACAAGGAAAGCGAGAGGGCGCTCGTCCTCAACGGACAGGACAATGCCAAGCGCATCCAGCACCAGCAGGCACCGCTCCATGCCGAGCCCGAACCCGATTCCAGGAGTCGATGGCCCGCCGCACTCCTCCACCAGGCCGTCGTACCGTCCTCCTCCTCCCAAAGCGTTCTGTGAGCCGAGCTTTGTCCCGATTATCTCGAAGCAGGTTTTGGAGTAGTAGTCGAAGCCGCGCACGAGACGGTGGTCCAGAGTGTAGGGGACGCCCGCTGCCGTCAGATAAGCTTGAAGAGTCTCGAAGTGAACGCGGCTATCCTCATCCAGAAAATCGACAAGCCTTGGGGCGTCGGCGAGCAGGCGGAGATCGCTCTCGTCCTTCGTATCTAGCATGCGCAGCGGGTTGGCCTCGAATCGCGTCTGCCCCTCCACGCTCATCTCCGCGAGGAACGGGCGCACGAAGTCGCGAAGTGCCTCCCGGTAGGCGGGCCGCGAGGCGGCGGTGCCGACCGAGTTGATGTGCAGCTCCTGATCCTCCACTCCCAGCGCCCGGTAGAACTCCATCGCCAGCAGTATCACCTCGGCATCGATGGCAGCGTCCGAGGCCCCGAACACTTCTACGCCGAGTTGCTGGTGCTGACGGTAACGGCCCTTCTGGCCGCGCTCGTAGCGAAAATTCTGCCCGACGTAGTAGAGCTTCAGCATAGGGTGGGCTGCGAAAAGTTTGTGCTCCAGGCAGGCTCGGACAGCAGGCGCGGTGCCTTCGGGCTTCATAGTCAGGCTGCGCTCGCCACGGTCTGTGAAGGTGAACATCTCCTTCGAGACGATGTCGGTCGCCTCTCCGATGCTGCGGGCGAACAGCTCCGTCTGCTCCAGAATGGGGGTGCGTATCTCACGATAGCCGTAGCGGCGGCAGATGTCGCGAAACAGGCCCTCGACATAGCGCCAGCGAGCAGTGTGCAGCCAGCCGTCCTTGGCGAGAGGGTAGGGCAGGACATCGTTCATATAAGGAGGAGCGGCGAATCTCATTGCGACCTCAAGTGCGAGCAGAATTAGAGCTGCCTCGGAAAACGAGCCAGACGGCCTTCCAGGGAACTCGCGCGCAGCTATCGCATTGTACGGCAGGATAAGGATGTAAGTCAACTTCCGAGCACACCCGAGCGTCCTTGGCAGAGGCTCTTCCGGTCGGAGCCGTGGTATCATAGACTAACCATTTGGAGGGAGAAGTTAGAGTCAAATGCGGACAGAGATCGTGCGATTGGAAAGATATCCAGGTGGTAGCGTACTGCACTGGTATCTGCAAGGACTGAACGTCTTCGTCTACAATCGCGTCGAATGCCCGATCGAGGAGCGGCCAGAGGTGGTGTTCATGACCGACCTGACCTCTCGTCTGGACTGCACCACGCACGTGAGTTCGCTCGCATTGAAGGACAGGGCCTCATCGCCCGAGGAGATGTTCGGCGCCGCGGATGGGCCGACGCCTTACTTCCGCTCGCGCGTCGGCTATAACGATCACTTTTACGATCTGAATGTCTGGAGGAGCTGGGACTCATGCATCTTTTCGCATGTCGGCCCGCTCTTCTGGCAGGCCCTGCTCCGGGAGGACGGGGACCTGAATGAGATGATAGGTAGTCATGGGTTCGCCTTCTATGTGAATCCGATTTCGGAGGATGCGACGGAGCTGAAGCGGCTCCTGGCCGCTCCATTCCCAGGCGAAGGCGAAAACGAATGGCTTGAGGCCGTCTGCGAGGCCTGCGCATTGGTGGTCACTGTGGGCCATGACGGTCAGTTTTTCGAAATCTACACTCGAGACAGCGACAATTTGCAGTTGATAATGCCCTCCATGCAAGCCGCGGTCAAATCGGTTGAAGAGTCGGCATGGTTTCAAGCCCACAAAGCCGAGTTTGAGTGGAATGGGGAATATAATTGGCTGTGCCTCACGCTGCCAGCGTGATTGTGGGTGCACGCCATTGGAATCAGTGACAACTGGACGATAACGCGATAGGGTCTATTGAATGGCAAGAAACATGCTTTCCAGATAGCTCTATCCAGTGCCGCGCCATCCCGATTAGCCTTGCGGGGTGCGGTTGCGAAGGCGGGGCAAATACGGTACACTGAATCGTGCTCATTCGAATGTAAGAGACGCGAGTTTAGGCCTGTTGCCTCTGCCCTGCGGGCATTCTAAAAGTTAATCAAGGAACAATTTGCTGTGAATTCACGCCTACCTGAGTGGCTCAAGAAGCGCGTTCCCAATCCTATTACCATTGGGCTTGTCAACGACATGATGCGCGAGTCCAAGCTGAACACCGTCTGCGAGAGTGCCCGTTGCCCAAATATAGGGGAGTGCTGGTCCAAGAAGACCGCCACCTTCATGATACTCGGGGACATCTGCACGCGAAGCTGCGGCTTTTGCGCGATCAAGGTAGGAAGGCCGCTCGAGATCGATGGAGATGAGCCCCGACGTGTGGCGAATGCCGCGAAGGAGATGGGGCTGAGGCATGTCGTCGTCACCTCCGTGGCCCGCGACGAACTGCCGGACGAGGGCGCTGGCCATTTCGCAGACACTATCCACGCGCTCCGTGAGGCCATCCCAGGTGTCATCGTCGAGGTGCTCACGCCGGACTTCAAGGGCAAGCGCTGGTGCATTCGCCGCGTCGTCGATGCGCATCCCGACATCTACAACCACAACATCGAGACCGTAGCGAGGCTCTCTCCCGTCGTGCGGCCGCAAGCCAAATACGAGCGCACTCTGGACTTGCTTCGGACCGTCACCAATATGGATCCTACGATCTACACCAAATCCGGCATCATGCTCGGATTGGGCGAGACCCATGAGGAAGTGCTGGAGACGCTGCGCGACCTGCGCGACGCCGGGGTAAGCGCCGTCACGATTGGGCAGTATCTCCGTCCTACCATCGATAAGCACCTGCCCGTGATCGAGTACGTGCATCCCGACCGTTTCGCCGAATATGAGCGCATCGGGGACGAGATGGGATTTCTGTTCGTCGCCTCCGGTCCGTTCGTGCGCTCGTCCTACAACGCCCAGGACTTTTCCGAAAAACTGCTGTCGGACAGGCTTGCCCGTGTAGGCATGGCCTGAGGGCGTCTGAACGGCTCGCTCTCCGTTCCTTCTGCCGACCGCTCTTCTCCGTCCCTTCCGCGCCAGCGGAGGCGGCTGTAGCCTGAAGTGAGCTCTTATGCGTCGTCTGCGCTTCTGGATCAATGCCCTGATTTTTTTGATCCCGATCTGCTTCCTCAGCATCGGGGCGTATCGTTTCGTCCGCCGAGTATTCAACTTTCTGAACACGGATGCGCGACTGGCGGGAACGGTCTCGGCGGAGGCGACTCGCGCGCTAGGGCGGCGAGTGGTCATCGGAGACGTCAAATTCGACCGCAATCCGTTCGGCCTGTACGGCTCGAACCGGGTCGTTCTGAAGAACATTTTCGTCGCCAACAGCCCCACGGACGACAAAACTGCTTTCGTCCGCGCCTCAAGCGTCTCGGTCGCCTACAGCTTGCAGCAACTCCTCTCTGCGAATCCAAAAGTCCCCATTGTCGAAGAGATTCGCGTCACGCGCCCCGAGGTGCGGCTGGTCCGCAGCATCAGCGGCCAGTGGAACTTCTCCCAGCTCATCAAGCCGAAAACAGGCGGCGGGCGGGTATTCACCGACAGGATCGCCTTCACCGACGGCTCCGTGATCTACATGGACGCGGCGTTCCCGCATCCTCCCCGCGTTCCCTCGCGCCCGCTCTCGACGCGGCTGGATCGCCTCTCCGGCATCGTTCTCATCCGTCCCGACAAGAGCGCCGCCTTCGACGTGGCGGGGATCGCCGCCCCCGACATCATGCAGCAGTTTCACGTCACGGCAATGTTCGACCCCGCGACCCTGCGGTCGACGGTGCATCTCGCGGCGAACCGGATCAGCCTCCCGTTCATCAGCTCCCGCTTCA
>JANXLO010000436.1 GCA_025355115.1 Chthonomonadaceae bacterium | reverse complement strand
GGGCCGTGAAACGCCTGCGCCATCGACTGGGCCATCGCAAGAAACTCAGTCTGTGAATCGACGAAGGAGGGGAACAATATCTCGACGTTGAAACCGTTGACGACGACCAGCCCACCGATCACCTCATCGCCTTTGCCGAGCCGTGGGTCGGAGTTCAGGACGGTGACTGTGGCATTGGAGCCGTCCGCGTTGCGCCAGAGAGGCGGGCCCAGCAGGGCTTTCAACTCCGGCTTGAGCACTGTGTTTGCCAGGGTATTAAGCGCGTTCGCCTTCGCCACCGTCCAGGCTCCGTCGCCGCTTATGGGGAAATTGAAAGTGATGTCATTCGTGGTCGGCGGGCCTCCGGCGCGGGTATGGCGCACCGGCGGGATCGCAAGACGACCGTTGTGGCGGACTATCGCGGCCTGAGTGAAATCGAACTGTTGATTGGGCCGAATCAGATGATGCAGGCGCATATAAGCGATCTGCTGTCGAATGGCAGGGCTCTGAGCGTCGAGACTGGCCCGATACTGATCCATAGCCAGTTTGCGAACCGCGACGGCATCACCCGGATTGGGCGCATCGACGATGAGGGCGGACTGCGGGCCATTGGCCACAGTGCGAAATTTTTGATTTGTCACGTTATGGTAGGTCTGTGCCCGCGAGGGGAGCGCAGCCCACGGCCCAAACAGCGCTAGAGTGAGCAGCGCGGTGAGGCGGATTGCAGGGCGAATGTCCACAGATTTCAAGCGGGAATCCCTCCAGGAGATGATTCAGGGCGTTCTTGCCCTGTGATATAACGGGGGGTGGGCTGCGGCAAGTGTCTCCTGCCGTCCGGTTGGGGGGATGACGGCAGGAGGATTAGTACGAGATACGCAAGGGAAGCAAGCGGCGTTCCCCTATGGCGCAACGAACGTCTGAAGCGCACTGATGGTGAACGCGGAGGCGACATCATCCTGGCCGAGCACAGCCCAGTAGTAAGTGTGACCCGAGATCAGTGCCGTTCCGCCATAGGTTGCGTTCGTGCCGGAGAAGTCAGCGCTCCAAACGGGGGCGATGCCGTTGGGATCGCTGCTGTCCTGCAGAGTCGGGAACTGATCGTAGACAAGCACTTTATACAGGTTGGCCCGGTTCACCGCGTTCCAACTGAAGACCGGCGTCGCCGCAGTAACGGTGCCGCTCGAAGGAGCGATCAGCGTCAGTGGCCCCAGTGGATCGACGGAGACTGGCGGCTGCACGGGCGAACTCTCCCCGCCAACGCCTGTCGGGAAATTGATCGTGTCCAGGCGAGCGATGCTGTAGTAGTAGAGATGATCCGGAGTCAGAATCGGGTCGTTGTCTGCGAAGCGATCCGCCTGCGGGTCGCGCACCGTCGCGATCGAGGTGAAGTTGGCGGGCGAAATGGTGGTCGCTCGGACGATATCGTAGCCGTAGAGATTATCGATCTGCACGTAGTCCCAAAACAGGTCGGTTTCGATTAGGCTGCCTGCCGGGGTGCTCCGGGTCAGACTGCGGTGGAGCAAAACCTTCTGCGAGGGGGCAGCATGATGGGTAAGAAGTCCGCGCTTGCTCTGAACTATTCGGCGGATGACATTGAGGAAGCCGCTGGCGTCTCCGGGAGAGCGCGTCGGGCTGAGGGGAGCAGTGATTGTCTGTGCGGTAAGCCCATTCGGCGTCGCCACGGACGAGCTCCCGCTGGGATTGGAAAGGGTCAGCGTGAGCTGGGTGGAGCTCGAGGCGAGCACGTTGACGGTGCCGACGGTGGTAGCATTGATTCGGCCTGCCAGCGAGGCGGTAACCGTGTAGCTGTTCGCTGAAGGCAAGCTGGGAATGGTGAAACTGCCATCTGATCGCGTCGTGGTGTTGAACGACGCTAGATTGGTGAAGAACAGCTGGTCGGGATGCCCTGCCGGGAATGTTGGCCCTATACTAGCGAAGACTCTGGCTCCTGATACACGATTTCCTGCGGAATCGAGGACCACTCCGATGATCGAGCCCTGCGAGTTTGTCGGAGAGAGGACTACCTGGACGTTCGATGTGATCGGGTTGCCGTTGATCAGTTCAACCTGATTCTGACCGCTCCATGCCTGGCCTTTGATGGTCGCGGTCGCGGTGACAATATTGACGATCGAGGACTGGCCAGCGGGAATCATGACGTTGGGAATAATGTAGGCACCATACTGAGTCGATGCAGCGGACTGCGATCCAAAGCGAACGGTCGCGCCGAGAATCGGACCGTTGTTGACGCTTGTGACTGTCCCGCTGATCTCACTTATGCTGCCTCCGGGCGGCGCGACAACGGGCGGAGGGTGCTGGATGGATGGGCTGCTGCCGCCGCCACAGCCATTGACCGCCGCCAGGCAGAGCACGGCTAAACATGCGGGCACAAGGCTCATTCGCGAGGCGAAGCCTGGGCTGTTATGTGCAGGTGTGATAGGGGTATCCTCCTCCTGATGAGTGTGGGGAGCGTGGGGTATTTCTGATTATGGACGCTCACCACAGGGAGACGTCCTCTTTCGCGCTACGTGACACCGAGCAGGGGAAGTTCGGTAGCAGCATCGAAGCTATTCTACCACAACCGGTCGCGTTTTACCAGCAGGTCCTGAAAGCGGCTGCCATCCGGGCCGGGGGAGGCATCGAACCTGAGACCCATGCGATGCTGGATCTCGTGATTGGGAGCGGAATCCTTCCGCGACCAGATCACCTCAGCCGATCCGCCGAGGCTCGGCTCAAGAGTGAAGCTAATCCTTGTTCCCGCCGTAAGGGGCACCTTGCTAATCATAGCCAGGCCACTCGCGCTGATGTCCGTCGTCACAGCTTCCGCCACTGAACTCGTCACGTCGTCAAGACGGATAATCAGTGGGAGACTAATAGGTACGCGGGGATGTCTGCGTCGCTGTCGCCTTGTTAAGGTAGAGGGCATCGCGAGCTCCCAGCATGGCAACGGCTTATCGATAGACCTCAGCAGACGAGAGTCGAATTCGTAGAGGGCATCAAGCCCAGCTTGACGCACGACCACTGCCCGCCCAGCCTCGAAATCCGGAGGAGTGACAATGCGGGGTGCGCCGACGACGGTAAAAACGTCCTGTTCCGTATCAAGAATGCGGGTGCGGCATTCGCCGCCGGGCGTGGAGATGGTGAGTCCCTGTCCGACAATCCCTATGCGAAAATAGAGTGTCCGAGGCTGGAAGCGGTCGCCGCTGAGGGCATGAAGGGCAGATTCCAAAGTGTCCAGCCCCAAGGGCTTGACCAGCACTTCAAGAATGTCGAGCCTTGCCAGAGTCACGCTCATCGAGGGCTGGTCGTCTGTGGACATTCCGATCAGAGCGGCCGCAGGACAGATCGCACGAAGGAGAGGAAGATAGGTATCGGAGTCTCGCATGTGGAGATCCCAAAGCAGAATATCGAACGGCTCCTCCAGGGCGAGGCGAAAAGCCTCCGCGCCAGCAGTGGCGCAGGCGACTCGGAATCTGCCTTCCTTCGTGAGCTTGGCCTCGAAAACACGGCAGATATAGGGGTCTGCATCTGCGACTAGTACGGAGTGAACAGCAGGGGCGTCGCGCATGGGTGGAACCTCAGTGCTCTGGACAAGGTCAAGCCGCACTGATGTGCAGTGAACCGCTGACTTGACTGCTTCTTTGCAAATTTCATGCCAACGGCAACTTATTCCCGACTGCGACAGTTAATTCACGATATTAGAGAGCGGGGAGGTCGGATTCAGCGGCAGAGGGTGCAGAATAGTGTGCGGGAGAAGATCGGGAGTGAGTATTTTCGTCTCTCTGTCCG
>JANXLO010000425.1 GCA_025355115.1 Chthonomonadaceae bacterium | reverse complement strand
GTTTGCGAAGGCCGAGGCTGTAGGGAAGGAGATAGAGCTCCAGTCCCGCGCAGTAGACGGGAGCGAGAGCGGAGAGCAGACCTCTCAACAGTGAGGAAGACAAGCCCGGCTTGCCCCTTGCCACCGCGAGAAGATAGCTTTCGAAGGCTGATTTGCGGTCATGTAGAGTGATGTCGGAAGCATTGCTCACGGGGCTACGCCTGCTGAGGGCGTTCGATCGGACGGCCCTCCGGCTGCCTGCCGGCACGGTCCGCCTTCTCCGTAACCGTATCGTCGGACGGAGGCGCGGGCAAGTCGCGCGGGTCGGAGCGGCCGGACCTATCCGCCATCACGACGACCGCCTCTGCATATCGCGCGGATACCCCCTGATTGGCGGCGATCAGCGCGATCGACCGCGCCCGAATGTCAGAGCGCAGAGCAGAGTCTCCCAGCAGGCGCAGGCCGTGCCGCGCCAGATCGGCGGCATCCGCCACTTCGAAGCCCACTCCTGCCTCCGTCGCAAGAGCTACCTCGGATCGCGTCGTCGCGGTTAGTGGGCCAAACAGAACCGCCTTGCCGTGCGCGAGTGGCTGCAGAAGGTTTTGGCCGCCGCCTTTGTTGACGGGGGCAAAGCTGTTGCCGACGAAGGCGAAGGTCGCCACCGCGTAGACTTTCGCCAGTTCGCCAATCGTATCGAGGATCAAGTGCTGCGCGGTCGAGGGAGCATCCTGTAGCTGCGTCCGGCGCACCGGCTCGAGTCCCTCCGCTCGCATCGCGGTCGCGAGGGCGTCCGCTCGCTCAATCTGACGCGGTGCGATCAGCAGGCAGAGTTCGGGATGCTGTTCCCGCATCGTTCGGTAGGCGGTGATCACCTCCGCCTCCTCCTCCGCGCTTCGGGTGCTGCCCGCGACGAAGACCGGGGCATCCTGCGGCAGCTTCAGCTCCTGCCTCAGTGAGAGGACCTGCGCTGAGTCGAGCCGCTCGATCTCCTGATCGAATTTAGAGTTGCCGAGCACCGAGACTCCCTGGCCTGCCCCAACCGCCCCGATTCGCTCCGCGTCGCGGTCCGACTGCATGAGCAGGCCGTCCATGTTCGACAGCATCCAGCGGTAGAGCCACCCGCCGACTCGGCCCTGCACCCGCTTGAAGTTCTTCTCCGAGATGCGCCCGTTGACCAGCACGGTGGTCGCGCCTTGCCGTTTCAGCTCATGGAGGAGATTAGGCCACATTTCGCTCTCCAGGCTGACGAACACAGCGGGACGAATGAGACCGACGACGCGCCGGGCCACCCATGGCAGATCGAAGGGGAAATAGAACAGTCCGTCAACATACTTCAGAGCCTGCTGCTCTGCCATCTCGTGCCCGGCAGGGGTTATGGTCGAGAGCAGTATTTCGTCGTGAGGCAGGCGGAGTCGTAGCTCCCGCAGAATGGGGACGGCGGCGACCACCTCACCTGCGGACACCGCGTGCACCCACAGCCTCCTTCTGCCGCCCTCTCTGCTGTGTAGCTCGGCGGGCAGGTTCCCCCAGCGCTCCGCCCAGCCTGGACGGGACTTTCCGGAGACCCAACGCTGCGTGAGGTACGCCGCGATAAATGGCGCGCCTACCGTCATCGCCCCTAAATTATAAAGCGCATAATGAACGATTTCAGAACTCCTCGGACCCAACAATTCGATGAGGCAAACTGAAGCGGTGCAGCGATACGATCAGGACAGCTGCTCCGTCAGATTCGCAGGCTCCGTTGGCCAGTGAGGCGGATAGTCCGGGTGCCCGGCGAGAGCCTCGGCTTCACGTTCGAGGCGGTTGATGGCGATCTCGACAAGCTCGGCGTAGTGGCGTCTGCCCGCGTCATCCAGATTGGGCGGAACTGCGATCGGCTCGCCGTTCAGATAGTGCACTCGCGCAAAAGGCTTGGGAAGCATATAGGAGTCCCAACTCTTCATCAGCCATCGGCGGCTGGCGCTGACGCCCACGGGCACGATCGGAGCGCCGGACTTTTCCGCCATCAGAATGACACCTAATTGTACCTTATGCGTAGGCCCCCGGGGGCCGTCCGGAGTCATGACCAGAACGCCGCCCTCCTTGACTTTGCGTGCCATCTGAAGCGCCCCGCGAATGCCGCCTCGCCCGGTGGAGCCGCGCGCGGTCTGAAAGCCGAGGCGTTGGAAGATGTTGTTCTGGATCTCTCCGTCTCGGGAGAGCGAGATGAGGGCGCACCAGCCGCGATTGCGCAGCTCAATGGCTGGAATCAGAGTTCGGCCGTGCCATGTCACGAAGATCGCTCCAGCGGGCGGCTGCATAGCCTCGCGATTACCGATGTCGATGCGAAGCGTAGCATGGAGAGCACGGGCGATGAAATAAACCGCCGTGCCAAGCCAGCGAGCTTGCCTGGCCACGCGCGGATTAGCGGCGGCGGCGAGCGGGTCGGCGGGCTGCGGCGGGGCAAACGCGTCGGGCGGAGTGGGCATGGGTTCCCTCAGTCGTAGCCGCGCAACTGCGTCTCGTACAGCTGCGCGTAGTAGCCGCCTGCCGCGACAAGTTCACGATGCGTGCCCGCTTCCACTACCTGCCCATCCTTCATCGCCAGAATCCGGTCGGCATTGATGATGGTGGAGAGCCGGTGGGCGATGACGAGAGTCGTGCGACCCTTCATCAACGTGTCCAGAGCCTCCTGAACCAGTGCTTCCGAGGAGGCGTCGAGCGAGGAGGTGGCTTCGTCAAGAATCAGTATGCGCGGATTCATCAGAATAGCGCGTGCGATGGAGATGCGCTGCCGCTCGCCGCCGGAGAGCCGAATGCCGCGCTCACCGACTATCGTGTCGAATTTCTGATCCATGCCCTCGATGAAATAGGCGTTGGCGGCATAGGCCGCGCTCTGAATCTGCTCGTCGGTGGCATCCCGATTGCCGTAGGCGATATTGTCCCGCAGCTTGCCCGCGAACAGCCAGGTTTCCTGGGGCACGATGCCGATCTGGCGGCGCAGCGAGGCGGTATCGACGTCACGAATGTCGTGGCCGTCCACGAGAATTCGCCCGCCCGTCGGATCGTAGAAGCGCGGAATCAGGTCGACGAGTGTGCTTTTGCCCGCCCCGCTGCGCCCGACCAGAGCTACGACTTCGCCCGGCTTCACCTCGAAGGAGACGCCGTTGAGCACGTCCGCGCTGTCCGAAGCGTAGCGGAACGAGACGTTCTCGAAGACGATGTGCCCCTCGATCTTTCCCATGACGAGCGCGTTCGGCTTCTCCTGAACCTCAGACTCCACGTCCAGCACCTCGTCGAAAATTCGCTGGGCGGAAGCGAGCGCCTGCGCGCGAGTTCCGGCGATCGCCCCTATTCCGCCCGCCGCCTGTGCCACGGAGTTGAGGAGATAGACGAAGGCTATCAGATGACCCTGCGTCATCCCTCCTGGCGGCACGGGGAACTCGGTGACGTCCTTGATGGGCTTGCTCGGATTGGCCATGATCCACTGCTGCTGCTCGGCGAGCTGGACTTTATTGGTGTGAGCGACGTAGTTGCCGCCAAGATAGAGAATGAGCGCGATGCCGAACGCTCCGATAAAATCCACGATGGGGCGAAGCTGCGACGTCCTGCGGACGCCGCGCATCATTGTGTGCAGTGTCCGATGGTTCTCCTCGGAGAACCGCGAAACCTCATGGCCTTCCGCGGCGAACGATTTGATGATCCTCACGCCCGCGACAGTCTCCTCCAGAATAGTTGTCACGTCGGAGAGCTTGTTCTGGATGTCTCCGGAAATCGAGCGCATCTTTCTGCTGATACGAGAGATCACCGCGGCCATGCACGGGATGAAGACCAGCGAGAGAAGCGCCAGCTTCCAGCTTACTACGAAGAGCATGGTCAGGCTGACGACGATGGTGATGGGTGCCGAGACAGTATCGCGAAGGCTCATGGCCGCGTTCTGCACGACCGGTACATCGTTGGTCAGAATGGACATGATCGCCCCGGTGCGGCGGCGGTTGAAGAACGAGAGGGAGAGCGTGTGGAGGTGCGAGTAGATGTCGTCGCGCAAGCGAGTTCCGAGGCGATTTGCCGTCAGTGAGAGGTAGTAGCTCTGCCCGTACGAGAAGAAGCCCTTGACAAGGAAGACGAGCAGAACGGCGGCGCACATGAAGTTCAGGTGCCCGACCTTGCCGTTCACCATCGAGTCGATCGTCTGTTTGATGAAGAGGGCGATGCTGGAGGTGATGCCGGCGGTCGCTGCCGCGCAGAACAGCCCCATCGCGAGGGTCCGATAGTGCGGCCTCAAATAAGCCAGCAGGCGCTGCTGCGTGTCGGGTGCTTCCTGTTTCATTTTTTTCCTGTCAGCTCCAGAACCAGCCGAGCGGTGCGCTCGCTGGCTCCAGGGCCTCCGAGCATGTCGCGAACCGCTTCGAGCTCCATGCGGGCCGTATGCCGGGCAGTCACATCGTTCAGCAGCCGGATGGCGGCGGCGGCCAGGGCTTCGGGAGTGGCTGCGTGCTGAAGCAGCTCGGGCATGATCGGCCGGTCGGCGAGAATGTTGGGCAGCCCGATGAACTTGAGTTTCTTGTCCAGGCGAAGCAGACGCGCTTCCACCTCCATCAACTTTGATAGACGATAGAGTATCACCATCGGAGTGGCGAATACTGTGGCTTCGAGCGTGGCGGTTCCCGAGCAGGTGATGAGCACATCGCTGTGCGCCATGACGTCGTAGGTCAGCCCCTTCGCCAGCACCGTGGGAGGGAGCAGAGGCTTCGCACGATGGCGATCCGCCCGCTGTCGCTTCTCCAGCTCGTTCGTCAAAGTCTCTTCGGGAACCACGATGCCCTCGACCGTCACCAGCTGCCGTTGCGGCTGAGGGGCAAGCGCGTTCGCGGTGCGCGAAACCTGCCTCCGAACCTGAGTTCCCGCTTCCAGGGCGAACTCATACCAGTACTCGCTGAGCCGGGCAAGAAGTTCCGGCTGCCCACTGAGATACCTCGCGACTATCTCCGGGGACAGGTTCGGCGCGACCCCGATGACAAACTGGGCATCTCTCACCTCCTTGTGGATCTCTCGTGCCGCATCGAGCAGAACGGGCAGAATATGTTCGATCTCGTGCAGGCGACTTCCGGGCAGCAGGCCGATGATGGGGCGCGACGGGTCCATGTCGAACTCAGCGGCGAATTGCGCTCTCGTCATGCTCGGCTTCGCCCACTCTAATAGTGGGTGCCCGACGTTGATTGCGTTCGCGCCGAGACGACGGAATCGCTCCGCGGCCCATTCGAAGGGCACGGCCATCACGTCGGTGACGCGCCCAAGCTGCGCGCCCTTGTCGCCCTCTCGGCGCCAGGCTCCGGGCGGAAAGTAGTAGCAGACGGGGATGCCGTGCGCCTTTGCCCACCCGGCCACCTTCACATTGAATGTGCCGAAATCGATAAGCACGAGGGCATCCGGGCGGCGCTGCTTCAGCGCCTTGATCGTCCTGGGGTAGACCACTAACCGGAAGTGCGGGTACTTCGCCAGCCCCTGCGCCAGACTGATGACCCCCCACTCGTTGGTGTCCTCGAGGAGCTCGACGCCAGCCTGCCGCATGGCGCGGCTGCCCAGCCCCCACAGCTCCACGCCGGGGCACTGCCGCTTCAGCTCCTCCGCCAGGGCTCCCCCAATCAAATCACCGGAGATTTCACCCGAAAAAATCGCGATGTTCATAATCGGCTACTCGGCGGGACTGCTGCCCCGGAAGTTTTTGCCGTCGCGCGAGCTGCGGATGAATTTCAACAGGTGCTCCAGTTCGGAGCTCTTTTCTATCTCCTCCTCGATCGTCTCCATGGCTTGAGACATGTTCAGATTCGAGCGGTAGAGAAGCTTGTACGTCTGGCGCAGCTCGTTGCGCACCTTGGGCAGCAGGCCCGCGCGACGCAGGCCGATCTTGTTGATGTCGTAGACTTTGGCGGGAATGCCGTCGGCGAGCATATAGGGCGGGATGTTCTGCGTCACCTTCGAGAAGCCGCCGATCATGCTGAGGGTGCCGATGCGGCAGCCCTGATGAACGCCCGTCAGCCCGCCGATATTGACATGATCCTCAACCGTCACGTGCCCGCTGATGCCGACATAGGAGGCGAGCGTGACGTGGTTGCCGACCTCGCAGTTGTGGCCGACGTGCGCGTAGGCCATTATCATCGTGTCGTTGCCGATGCTCGTGACGGTGCCTTCGCCGGTCGCCCGGTGAATGGTGACGCACTCGCGCAGCGTCGTGTTGTTGCCGATCACCACGCAGGTGTCTTCGTCCTGATATTTGAAGTCCTGCGGAGGCCCGCCTATGATCGCGCCGCTGAAGATTCGGCAGCCTGCGCCTATCCGGGTGTTGTGCTCGATGACGACATGGGGATGGAGCACTGTTCCGGCCCCTATCTTCACACTCCTGCCGATGACGCAGTAGGGGCCTATCTCGACTTCAGGGTGAATCTCGGCAGTGGAGTCGATGATCGCCGACGGGTGTATGTTCGAGTTAGACAAGGTTGCTGTCTCCCTCGACGCTGGCAGTGTCACTTCCGAGAACGGGGGACGGAGGCGCGCCGTCCAGTCGCTGCCGCAGCTTTGCCATCACGTTCTCTGTCGAGAGGTTGTCCTGCTCCTTCAGCGCGAAGGTCATCTCGCATTCGGCGACGACGACGCCCGCCACTCTGGACACCATGCGGACTTTGCCCACCGTTCCGCGCACTTTGATCAGGTTGGCCTCGGTAATGAGGGTATCACCGGGCACCACAGGCTTTCGAAACTTCACTTTGTCCATCGCGGCGAGATAGGCAAGTTTGCCCTGCTGATCCGGCAGCGACAGCATCATCAGCCCCGCCACCTGCGC
>JANXLO010000117.1 GCA_025355115.1 Chthonomonadaceae bacterium | reverse complement strand
TTATTTCTTCGCTGCTCTCACAGGCAAAGACCGAGTGGGCAGGCGTGTGCGCGGGGCGGACTACAATCACGATGGACGTGTAGGAATGAACGAGGCGTACTGCTACACGCTAATCAACGATGAATCGATCGACGTTCCGGTCTGCACCTCCGATGTTTTTCTGCGCAGATTCGTGCTCATCCCGGATGAAGAGGTGTTCCGTGCTCCTTGGAAATCGGTCATGTCATGGGCGGATCCGGCACAGAGGAATGCCCTTGATTCTCTCTCCTCGCGGCTCCATCTGACGGCTGAGGATCGGCTTAAGTCTGCTTTCGATAAGGTCTTTCGCAGCGGGAGTGTCAACGGCAGAGACCCGCAGTGGCTCGAAAGGTATCGCCAAGCGCAGACAAAGTACACCACCCTTCAGCGGGACGCTCGCAAAGAGCTGTTGAGCCGCTATCCCGATCTGCGGACAGCGGGGACAGCCGCCTACAACTCATCGCGTAAGGAGGCGATTGACAGGCTCGAGCGCGAAGCGGCCGACGGCAAATGGAAGGAGCTGCTTGATGCGAACGAGGCGGTTGACAAAGCCGACCAGGAGGGGGAGGCGATCAATATCGCGGAGTCGAAAATGCTGCGAATTGTGAGGCTCGGAAAGAGCGTTATCCTGTCACATGAACTGACTGCGAACGGCAGTGCGGAGAACAAAGCCCGCTTCCAGAAGCTGATCGAGGCGGAAGGGCGCACGCTGCTCCCGCCCGTCAACGCGCTTTCGGCTGATTCGGCACAGCGATGACCGAAAGTGAGAAAATCCCTCTGCCCCTCGTTGTTCACGCTGGGGAGAGGGATTTTGTCGTCTCTATTCCGTTCGGTCGGTCTTCTTGCGCGGCACGACGCGCAGTCCTATCTCCTGCAACTGCGCATCGTCGATAGTGGAGGGCGAATCCATGAGCGGATCGTAGCCGAAGCCCATCTTCGGGAAGGCGATCACCTCACGGATGTTTGGCTCGTCCAGCAGATTCATGAGCAGGCGGTCGATGCCCGTCGCGAAGCCGCCGTGCGGCGGGGCTCCGTACGAGAACGCCTCCAAAATATGCCCGAACCGCTCCTGCTGCTTCTCCCGAGAGATGCCGAGCAGATCGAACACCTTCGCCTGGATGTCGGGCCGATGTATGCGGATGGAGCCCGAGCCTGACTCCTGACCGTTACACACCAGGTCGTAGCACTGCGCTCGAATTTTCGACGGATCGGTGTCGAAATAGGGGAGATGCTCCTCGTAAGGCATGGTAAATGGATGGTGCTCGGCCTCCCAACGATGTCCCTCCTCGCTCCACTGCACCAGTGGAAAGTCGGTGATGAGCGCGAACTGCAGCACATCGGGATTGCGTAGCCCGCATCTCCGCCCGATCTCGAGCCGAAGGCGCGACAACACATTCGCCACGACTGAAGGCTTGGGATCGGCGATGATGCAGATCAAATCGCCCTTCTCCGCCCGAAGTGCCGTGAGAATCGCCTGCATCTGTTCGTCGGTCATGAATTTGGAGATAGCCGACTTCACTCCTGCCGGAGTGGGCTCGGTCACTGCGATGGTAGCCAGACCCTTCGCCCCAAACTCCTTGCAGAAGTTGCTCAGGTCGTCGGTCTCCTTGCGTGAAAGCGCACCTCCGCCGGGATAGCGAACCGCCTTCACCTGCCCGCCATTGTCGAGCGCACTTCGGAAGACGACGAACTCCGTACCAGTGATGGATTCGGCCAGATCGATGAGCTCCAGGCCAAAGCGCATGTCGGGCTTGTCGCTGCCATACCGACGGATCGCCTCGTCGTAGGTCAAGCGCGGGAAAGGCTGCGGCAACTGCTTATCGCTGATGTGCTCGACAACATCGACGGTCATCGCCTCGATCAGCTCCAGCACGTCCTCCTGCTCGACAAAGGACATCTCCACATCCAGCTGTGAGAACTCCGGCTGCCTGTCCGCTCGAAGGGCCTCATCGCGGAAGCATCGGGCAATCTGGAAATAGCGGTCGCATCCCGCCACCATAAGAAGCTGCTTGTACTGCTGTGGTGATTGGGGCAGCGCATAGAACAGTCCTGGCTCGAGGCGATAAGGAACCACGTAGTCCCGCGCGCCCTCCGGTGTGCTTTTTGTGAAAATAGGGGTTTCAATCTCCAGGAAATCCCGGCCGTCCATGAAATCGCGAATTCGTTTGACGGCGCGATGCCGCATCTCGAGCATGGAGTACATTTTGGAGCGGCGCAGATCGAGATAGCGGTACTTGACGCGCAGCGTCTCGTCGACAAGGCGCATCTGCTCCTCATCTGAGACCTGAAACGGCAGTCCCTTCGAGGCGTTGAGAATCTCCAGGCCAGTGGCGGCAATTTCGATCTCTCCCGTGAGCAGGTTGGGATTTTCCGTACCGGCACGGCGCGGCCTCACCGTTCCGCGAACACTGACCACGAATTCGCTGCGCAGACTGTTGGCGGTGGCCACCAGCTCAGGCGCGTCCTTTTTGTCGACGACAATCTGTACCAGTCCGGTCCGGTCGCGCAGATCGATGAACACCAGATCCCCGAAGTCCCGTTGCCGATGCACCCACCCGTTCAAAACCAATTCCGTTCCAGTGTCCGCGGCCCGCATTGTGCCGCAGGGGACGGTACGTTTCCAGTTGTTCACAACCTGTCTCCTTCGATCTCATCGCCTTTTTTATACGGCAAGTCTGCCAGATGTCGGCCTGCCGCCCGCGCATCGAATCATATTCATGCCAGACGAGATGATACCGCAATTTCCGCTCGTACTGAGAAGCTTCGCGGGCAGAGTACCCATGTTGACAGGAAACGAGGTAAAAAAGTTGACGAATCAATACATCGATTCACGTTACGGCTGTGCAATGATTATCCCGGCTGGCTTGTTTCGCCGGACTTGCACTTGCGGCAGGATTTCAGGCTCATTGCGCCGAATGAGTTCGATATGAAGCCCGAACCGCCCATTGCAGCGCCCGAACGCTCTCATTCAATGCAGAAAGGCGTTTGGGAGGAGAGCGAACCCGCAGCCGCACCATCCATTCGATTCGGCCTGTGGAGCACTCTCGCGGAGGGTGCCCGGCTCTCGTGGGAACGAATAGGCTGCGTGCTGTCGGTGAGCCTGCTGGGCGTGGCAGGGGTTGTGCTGACGTTGTCCATGGGTCTCCTGATACCGCCCGCCGTCCCTGGGCCTATTCGAACGCTCTGGGTAGCGCTCGTTTCTGTTCTGCTGCTCTCGCCGCTCGCTGCAGCAGGGTTCGCACTGGCCGACAGAGCTGCGAACCGCCGCGAAATCACCCCCCGCAGCCTTGTGGATGGCTTCAAAAACTATGGGCTTGTCGCGATGCGACTCGGGCTATTTCACCTTGCATTCGGCGCGCTAGCCGTCCTCAATGGAGTTTTCTATTTTCGTCTGGGCGGTAGATTTGGTCAGGTTGCCCTGATGCTCTGGTTTTTGGCTGTCCTATTTTGGGCGATGATGGCTCTGTATCACGGGCCGCTGCTGA
>JANXLO010000357.1 GCA_025355115.1 Chthonomonadaceae bacterium | reverse complement strand
AGCCGACGGGTATTGGCGGCGCGGCAGCATCATTCCGCTCAAAAACACAACGGACGAGGCTCTGCGTGGCTGCCCCACAGTCGAGTCGGTCGTCGTCTTCAGGCGCATTGGCGCGACCGCGGAGATCGAGATGCAGCCTGGTCGCGACCAGTTCTGGCATGATCTGATGGCGGACGCGAGCCCCGACTGCCTCCCCGAGGAGATGGACGCTGAGGATCCCCTATATATACTCTACACCTCCGGCAGCACGGGCAAGCCCAAAGGGATCCTCCACACGACGGGAGGCTATCTCACGGGAGTCTACGCCACGACGAAGTGGGTATTCGACATTCAGGACGACGATCTCTACTGGTGCACGGCGGACGTCGGCTGGGTCACTGGCCACTCCTACGTCGTCTACGGCCCCATGGCAAATGGCGCCAGCGTATTCATGTACGAGGGTTCCCCGGACTGGGGAACCTCCGGTAAAGCGGGTGCGCGTGACCGCTTCTGGGACATGATCGAGCGGCACAAAATTACCATTCTCTACACTGCTCCCACCCTGATTCGCGCCTGCATGAAGTGGGGGGACAGCCACCCCGCGAAGCACGATCTGTCCAGCCTTCGGCTGCTCGGATCGGTCGGGGAGCCGATCAACCCGGAGGCGTGGCTCTGGTACAATGAGCATATAGGTGGCGGGCGTTGCCCAATCGTGGACACGTGGTGGCAGACGGAGACGGGCGCGATCATGATTTCGCCACTGCCTGGCCTCACCAGGACCAAGCCAGCCTCCGCGACCAAGCCCTTTCCCGGCATTTTTCCTGAGATCGTGGATGAGCAGGGCAACCCTGTACCCGATGGAAAGAAGGGCATTTTGGTGATCCGCAAGCCCTGGCCCTCTATGCTCCGCACACTCTGGGGCAACGACGAACGCTACCGGCAGGTCTACTGGAGCAAGTTCGATGGTCTCTACTTCCCTGGCGACGGTGCGCTACGGGACGCGGACGGCGACTTCTGGCTGCTCGGGCGCGTGGACGACATCATGCTCGTTGCAGGACACAACATCAGCACGATGGAGATGGAATCCGCGCTCGTCGAGCATCCCGCCGTCGCCGAAGCCGCCGTCATCGGCAAATCCCATGAGATCAAGGGGCAAGCTCCGGTCGCCTTCGTCATCATACGGGAGGGGCTCGCGCCCCATCCCTCGGACATGGCCGGGCACGAAGCGCTGCGAGCTGAGCTGAAAGAGTTCGTCGCCAGGAAGCTAGGGGCAATCTGCCGCCCTGACGACGTACTGCTCACCGCCGATCTTCCCAAGACCCGCTCCGGCAAGATCATGCGGCGTCTGCTCCGCGACATAGCCGAAGGCCGCGTTCTCGGCGACACCACCACGCTCGCCGATCCCGCCGTCGTAGCCAGCCTGCGCGACAAGTATGCAAGCGACGAATCGTAACTGTTCACAGGAGAGTCTCTATGACTACCGCAATTTTGCCTAAGACGCCTGTCCCACAGTCCGCTCAACCGACAGGCAGCGCATGCTCTTCATCCGGGTCCTGCCTGCCAACCGGCTCCGGCTTTCCACTGCGCCATGCCTGGACGTTGGCCGAGTTTGAGCGGGCCGACGAAGCTGGCATCTTCGGATCCGAAGCGCATCTGGAGCTGATCGATGGAGCCCTTTTTCACAAAATGACACAGAACAGCCCCCACGCGGTCTCAATAACGCTCGCAATGCAGGCTCTCTACGCATTGGCGACCCCTTCTGTTCATGTTCGTGTCCAGCAGCCTTTGACGCTCGGCGACAGCAGGCCAGAGCCCGACCTGTCCGTGGTGAGAGGCGCGCCGCGCGACTACGCTGCTGCCCATCCAACCCAGGCGTTACTCGTGTTTGAAATTTCCGACTCGACACTAGTCTTTGATCGGACGACTAGGCAGGGGCTCTACGCGCAGGCGGGC
>JANXLO010000258.1 GCA_025355115.1 Chthonomonadaceae bacterium | reverse complement strand
GCTTTGTGCAAACGCATCATCGTCATTCATCGCGGGCGTCTGCTCTACGACGGGCCAATAGCCGCGCTGGCCGAGAAGATCGCGCCATTCAAGCTGGTCACAGTGGACGTGGAGACGCTGGAGGCTGCCGAGCAGGTCGCTCGCTATGGCGATGTCGTGGAGCAGGAGGCGACGAAAGTCACCCTGCGATTGCCTCGCGCCGAAACCTCGTTGGTCGTTGCGAAGATACTGCAGGAGCTCCCAATCGTGGACTTGACCGTGGCGGATCCCCCTATCGAAGCCGTAATTGAGCAGGTTTTTCAGGAGGCCCCAAGGGATGCAGTATTGGTTTAACCTCTACCGCGCGAACCTCAAAGTCTCCATCGCCTCCATGCTCCAGTATCGCTTCACAATCCTGATATGGGCTGTGTGGGGATTCGTCGGGCCGCTTATCTCCCTTGCCGTCTGGACAGCAGTCTCCGCCGCTCGCGGCGGCGCGATCGTCAACAAGGCGTCCGGAGCGAGTTTCGGAGCTCGCGACTTCTCCGCCTATTTCCTCGTCTACATGATCTTCTCACACCTTATGATGTCGTGGGACGCCTTCGAGTTCGCCTTTCGCATCCAGAACGGTCAGCTATCTCCCGCGCTGCTGAAGCCGGTGCATCCGATCCATAGAGATGCCTCCTCGAACATCGCGTTCAAGCTCACGACTAGCGCCATGCTGCTGCCGGTTTGGATCCTGCTGTTCGTGCTGCTGAAGCCGAACATTCACCTCACGTTCGAATCGATTCTGGCCATTCCCGCTCTGCTACTCGGCGGCGCGCTGCGGTATGTGCTCCAGTACAGCCTCGCTTCCATCGCGTTCTGGACGACCCGCGTGGAGGCGATAAACCAGCTCTACTTCTCGCTCGACAGCTTTCTGGCCGGGCGTATCGCCCCTCTCGCGCTCATGCCGCTCTGGGTAGTGGGGATCGCTACCTACTCTCCCTTCAGGGCGATGGGCTCGTTTCCGGTGGAGCTGGCCCTTGGCCATCTGCCCGCCGACCAGATTCTTCCCGGCTTCGCGCTGCAGATCGTCTGGCTGGTCGTGGCGGCAGGGCTCTTCAAAGCGCTTTGGCGCTCCGGCATCCGCCAGTACTCCTCGGTGGGGGCCTGACCAATGCGCTACCTCAAACTGCTCGGCGTACTCTACAGGACCAGCATTCAGACGGATATGGAGTATCGAGTCGACTTCTTCACTCGCCTCGTCGCGAGCCTTCTCGGCCTGCTGACTACAATTGGCGGCCTTTCAATTGCGTACGGCTACACCTCCACGCTCAAGGACTGGACCTACCCGCAGGTTCTCGTTTTGGTGGCCGTTTATTACCTTATGGACGGCTTGACCGAGATGTTCATCGCCCCGAATATGCGCAATGTAATGTCGCAAGTGAGAGAGGGAACATTGGATTTCGTGCTGATAAAGCCGGTGAACGCACAGTTTTTGACGTCGTTCCGAACTGTCGTCATCTGGCGAGCCGCCAACATAGTCGTGGGGATTCTTTTAACACTCTACTCCGTCGGACGGCTCGGAAATCATGTCGGGCTGGTGCAGGCGCTCTCCTTCGCGGTAACGATGGCGGGCGGATGTGCCGTGGTCTATTCGCTCTGGCTCGTCCTGGTCACACTTACATTCTGGTTTGTGAGAGTCGATAACATAGAGCAGATCGTCTGGCAGGCGTTCGAGGCGGCGCGCTATCCCATCGAGATCTATCCTGCCTGGCTGCGCGGCGGCCTAACCTATATCGTCCCCGTCGCGTTCATTATCACAATCCCCGCGCAGGCCCTTTCTGGCCGGGCGCATCAACTCCCGCTTATTGTCTCCGTCGTGATCGGCGGGTTCAGCCTAGCGGCGGCAACCCTCTTCTGGCGAGTTGGCCTGAAGAACTATACGGGTGCGTCAGCATAGGTTACTACCGGCAGACAACATCAGAAACGAATCTACAGCAGGCGATAGGTGGCGAGGGCGGCGTTGAAGACCGATTCCATGAGGGCGTCCCAGGTGAAGTAGCAGGCGGGGATCTCTTCCGGCGTCGCGAGGCGAATGCCCTTAGATTCTGTGTTTTGGGTCAGAGGAGACAGCGTCTCAATCTCCGCGACGTAAGTGGGGATTAGCTTGGCCGCGCTCGTGAGGCTATCCGTTACCAGGTAGGTGCCGAGCAGATGCAGGACACCGACAGTCGCGCCTATCTCCTCGGCGAGTTCGCGTCGTGCGGCCTGCTCCGCAGTCTCTCCGGGTTCGAGATGACCTCCGGGTATGCACCAGCCCCTGCCCTCGATGTCAGCCAGCACGAATTTTCCCTCAGATATGGCGAAAACCAGGGCGGCAGAGATGTGTGCATCTGTAGGCAGCATTGCGCCGGCAGGCAGAAACTCAGCGCGGTCGCTCCCCCAGGATACGATTGGATATTCCAAGGAGGCTCCTCTACGGCTTGAGGGCGTCTATGAAAGCGCCCGGATGGATATATCGGGTGTGGTAGGTTCTCCAGTCATCGGCATGGCGGCGGTAGACCGGATCGTTCTCCAGTTCGGTGGGCGGAGTCACATAGTCGTGCATGGCGTGGTCCGGCAGAGGAATGATCGTTGTCGGGAAGGCAGTATTGAAGTTGCCGTCCTTCACCCAGCCGTCGCCTATGAGGACGTAGTCGCGTATCAAGCCAGCGGGGGGTGCTGGCTGCTCCTTGAACCGCAGCGAGAGTTCGTCTCCTGAATTCATGATGACGTAGCGGTCATCTATGGCAGTGAGAAGTGGCAGTACATCGCCGAATCGGGTGCAGTAGCCTTCGAGATCGAGCCAGCGCGGGCCAGTTCCGGAAAGCCTGCCATAGTCGGGCATATCGGGCTGTGTGGCGTCCGACGGCTTCAACTCAGACCAGCCCCGGAAGTGCAGATCGGCGGAAGCTGGCGCGAGACGGGTCTCCATGTGCATTCCCGTGTCAGGCAGAATGTTCGCCCAGACGATGGAGTCCCAGTAGATTTCCAAATTGGTACGGAGGCGGATTTGATGCGGAATGCCCGGCGGAAAGAGGCCCGAGATGTCGAGGAAGACCGTCTTGATCTTGCCCTCTGGGAAGCCGAGACCCGGCCTCGCCGTCCGCCAGCCGCCCTTGCCGTTCGGCACTTCCAAGCTCAGACCGCGCGGGGGCTCGTGCTGGCCCTGGCTGAGCGCTATATTGACATTGCTGTCGGTAGGGTGCAGCCAGCCTGTCGCGATTAGAGCCAGCGGCCTGTCGGTAGGAGCGTCCGCTGGCAGATCGACCTGGACATAGTGGTCTCGGGTGACGCCCTGGTACTGCCCAAAGCCGAAGGAGGCGAGATAGTGCCCGTCTCTGGTCTTCACGATGTCGGTCACGTCCTGGCCGGTGTCGTCCGTCG
>JANXLO010000307.1 GCA_025355115.1 Chthonomonadaceae bacterium | reverse complement strand
GCACGACTCCAGCGCCTGGAGGCCATACTGGCCGAAGCTGACCGCCGTGCCGCCGGAGGCTTTGCCTCTCCGATGACCGCGGTGCTGCTTGCGGTGCTTCACTCTCTTGGGCATTAACATAAACAGGAAACCTCCATCAGGCGTCTCGCACCGGCCTGAGCCGTCGATGCGCCGTCCACTGCCTTTCGCAGGCAGCGCGGGAACAGAATGAGGACGGGAAGCCAGTGCTCCCGTGCTCGAGCACGAACATGTAATTTCGTAAGGCTACACAGTGACGCATCGTCCGAGTCCGGCAGATCATCCGATGAAAGAGACACCTGCCGAACTATATGCGTCAACGACCACCGCTTACGATGTGGAGCTCATCAGGCTGCCGGCGGAGCTCCGCCAGCGTTGCCGCCCTGATCGCCGCCTTCACCCGCCGGACGGGGAGGACGCGGGCCGCCCATCGGACGTCCCCCACCCTGTGCGCCGGGCGGTCGACTGCCGCCGCTGTAGCCGCCGCCTTGACCGCCTGCGGGGCGTCCACCGCCACCGCCGCTATAGCCTCCGCCGCTATAGCTGCCTCCGCCGCTATAGCTGCCGCCACCGCCCTGGCCACCGCCACCGCTGTAGCCACCGCCGCCGGGACGACCGCCGCCACCGCCGCCGCGACCGCCACGGTCGTTGCCACCGCGGCCGCCGCGATCAGGCCCACCGCGTCCGCCGCGACCGCTGTCCGACCGCTCGCCGGATCGGTCCGGTCTGCCATCGCCACGCGCATTGCGCGGCGGCTCGGATTCCGTCTGACGGGAATGACCGGGCAGAATGTCGCCCTTATAGATCCACACTTTAACGCCGATATGTCCGTAGGTCGTCAGCGCTTCGGCGAAGCCGTAATCGATGTCAGCGCGAAGCGTATGCAGGGGGATACTGCCCTGGCGATCCTGTTCTTTGCGCGCCATCTCCGCTCCTGCCAGACGGCCGGAGCACATGATGCGAATTCCTCTCACGCCCAGCTTCATCGCCCGCAGAATAGCCTGCCGCATGGCCCGCTTGTAGGCGATGCGCTTTTCGATCTGCTGAGCGATGGACTCGGATACTAGCTGCGCATCGATGTCAGGATGACGAATCTCCTGAACGTTGACCAGAACCGACTTCTTGGTCATTTTTTCGAGTGCGTTCTTGAGGATATCCACGCCCTTGCCCTGGCGACCGATGATGATGCCGGGCTTGGCAGTGAACAGCGTGGCCTTGACACGGTTGCCTGCACGCTCGATCTCGATGCGCGAAATCGCGGCCTGCGACAGCCGGGGCGCATCCTTCTCCTCGCCCTTACGGACGAACTTCTGGAACTCGTCCTTCTTGATGGCGCGGCGACTCAGATAGTCCTCATAGAGCGCGGCAGCGAACTGACGTTTCGGCAGATACCAGGTGCTGTCCGGGTTGCGGATGACGCCGATCCGAAATCCGATTGGATGTACTTTTTGTCCCAACTCGTTTTCCTTTTCCGTAGCTCGTCGGCTACTTCGTCTCCGCAGCGGCCTCAGTGGTCTCCGTGCTCACATTTTCGGTCACTGTCGCTTCAGGCGCCGTCTCCGCGACGGGAGCCTCTACGGCGACATTGGGCTTCATTACTTCTTCTGCCGTAGCTGGCTTCGTCTCTTCAGCGACTGAGGCACGTTTCACCGCACGAGCGGCCTGAGCACGGCTTATGACGGCCTTTTTGGGCTTCTTCGGCTTCGGCTCGGACTCTTCTACGATGACAGTGATGTGGCTCATGCGCTTCAGGATGCGGTAGGCGCGGCCCTGGGCTCGTGGCTGCACACGCTTCATGCGCGGCCCCTCGTCCACTCGGGCCTCCACCAGCTTCAGCAGGTTGGGGTCTAGCTCATGGTTGTTGGCCGCGTTCGCCACTGCGGAAGCCAGCACCTTGGAGATGTAGCCCGCCGCACGGTTCGGAATGAAGCGCAGAAAGGCTAGCGCATCCTGCGCATACCGTCCCCGCACTTCGTTGATCACGAGGCGTGCTTTGCGGGGAGGAACGCGGATGAACTTGGCGATGGCCATAGCCTGATTCGCCTGCACCTTGCGTCCCCGGTTCTTCTTGCGGTTCTCGCGGTGTTCGCGAGGACGCTCCAGCGTCTCCACGACAGTATCTTTTGCCATATCGTCTGCGTCCTCTGCTATTTGATCCCGGAGCGCCGCTCGATCTGCTGACCGGCGTGCCCGCGGAATGTGCGGGTGAAGGCGAACTCGCCGAGCTTGTGCCCGACCATGTTCTCCGTGATGAATATCGGAATATGTTTGCGCCCGTCATGGACAAGCATGGTGTGTCCGATGAAGTCGGGGAAGATGGTCGAGCGGCGAGACCAGGTCTTGATGGCCTTCTTCTCATTCCGCGCATTCATCATCCGGACTTTCTCGAGCAGTTTGGGGTCGGCGTACGGCCCTTTTTTCAGTGAACGTCCCATCGTTTCTCCCTGGGATGTCAGTCATCAGGCGCAGCCTGTCGCGAAGTGGAACTCCGCGGCAGACTGCACGAGGCGCCTGCCACCCCTTATTTCGCTCCGCGCCTGCGGACGATGAACTTGTCGGTGCGTTTGTTGTGGCGAGTTTTGAAGCCAAGAGCCGGCTTGCCCCAGGGAGTGGCCGGGCCTTTTTTGCGCCCGATGGGGCTCTGCGCTTCGCCGCCGCCGTGCGGATGGTCACGCGGGGTCATCGCGATGCCGCGAACGTGCGGCTTGATGCCGCGCCAGCGGGAGGCTCCTGCCTTGCCCAGCTTCTCGTTCTCGTGCTCCGGGTTCCCGACCTGACCGATCGTCGCATGACAGGTCAACAGGATGAGACGGGTCTCGCCCGAAGGCAGACGCACCTGAGCGTACTTGCCTTCTTTCGCCATCAACTGCGCGCCCGCCCCAGCGGAGCGAACAAGCTGCCCACCCTTGCCCAGGTGCATCTCGATGTTGTGGATCGTCGTGCCGACCGGGATGGCGCGGATCGGCAGGCTGTTGCCGGGCCGAATGTCAGCGGTGTCGCTGGCGATGATGCTGTCGCCTTCCTTGAGGCCAATGGGCGTCAGGATGTAGCGTTTCTCACCGTCCGCGTACTCGATGAGCGAGATGCGGCACGTGCGATTGGGATCGTACTCGATGGTCAGAACTGCGCCCGGCTCATCGTACTTATTGCGCTTGAAGTCGATGATGCGGTACATGCGCTTATTGCCTCCGCCGTGAAAGCGGTGGGTAATGCGGCCCTTGTTGTTTCGCCCGCCAGTGCGCTTGATCGGCGACATCAGCGGCTTGTGCGGCTCGACAGGCTGGTTTTTGCCCTCTTTTTTGGTCAGCTCGGCGTATGTCGAGATGGCGCGGAATCTGCGTCCGGGGCCAGTTGGCTTGAATTTTCGAATAGGCATGTTGGTTAGATCCCCTCGAACAGCGTCAGCGGCTTGTCCGTAGTGACGATGGCCTTCTTCCAGTTCGGGGAGTAGCCCGCCTTGCCTTTGCCGAGGGCGCGACGTTTCTTGCCCTTGACGTGCAGCGTGTTGACGGCGAGAACATGAACTCCCTGCTGGGCGTAGATAAATTCGATCGCCCGGGCGATCTCAATCTTGTTCGCGTCCGGCTTGACCCGGAAATGAAACTTATTGTGCTCGGCCTGATCCGTGCTTTTTTCGGTCAGCAGGGGCCGCTCGATAATCAGATGCGCATCTCTCATGCCGCCACCTCC
>JANXLO010000293.1 GCA_025355115.1 Chthonomonadaceae bacterium | reverse complement strand
CGGTTGCCTACTTTGCGATACGGGATTTTGCCCGTGTTCAGCAACTCCTCTATCAGGAACGGGCGCGAGACCATTAAGAAGTCTGCTGCCTGCTGTGTCGTTAACTCTTTCAACACGGGTATGAGCGTCACGCCGTTTCCCTGCCCCATCTCCGTGAGCGCACCCAGTAAGAGACGCACGACAGGCTGGGGCAAAGAGAGTTCTTTCTCCTGAGCATCTGCTGCATGAATATAGAGGGGCATATTACCTGCTTTAGCGATCAGGGCAGCGAGAGATCTACCGGACTCACGTGCAAGGCGACTCTCCTGCTCCGTAGGTAGAATAGTTTCGGTTGTTGAGGGCATGGCTTTCTCCTGATAAACGGGTTCCAGCAAAAATATACCACTTATTCGCATTATTCGCAATATCCGAAACCTTAGAGTGGAAGCATATTCCAGTAAGACGAAGTCTGGATCAGTGAAGATGTTGAGTGGAGGATAATGGGGAAGGGAATTTAAGTGGACGGGTGATTAGAACTCTGATCCTATGTCTATAGGAGTTGTGTCTGCCTTTGATGTCCCAGAGAGCGGTGTCGATGCCCGCCAGCGCCGTCATCAGCACAGGCCCGCCGCGCCAGTAGGCGCCGCGAAAGAGCATCTGCCAGATGTCCTCGATGCGGTCGGGGTCTCGGCCGATAAGCAGCGGCACAAGATGCTCCTGAAGTGCAGCGGCGACCGCCAATTCGCGCCCGTTCAACGTCGCATCCCCCACGCCATACAGCCCCGGCTCGTCCGTCATGATCTTGACGACGACATAGTTGCGCAGAGGGCAAGTGACAATAACCCGCACTTCAGTTATTTTCATAAGACAACTTTCCTGAGGAATATGCACTTCCTTTCGCCAGGGAGTCTTCGAATTCCTATGAAGCCCTCAAGCAGTTATTAGGGTATCAACGTCAAGCACAGAAGTCGGTGATCCCACAGCAAGGCTCGCCATGGCTTTACAGCAGCCTAGATAAGGCAACGTTGACTGGGGGATAAATTTCATCTGATCCCCCTCAACAACGACGCGGAAGACCTTCCCTTTACCCTGAGTTTTTATCGGATGTCCCTGTAGGGTTTTTACGAACTCCAGGTAGAGGTATGAGTCAATTTTTTCGCTATGTGTTCTCGTTGGCGATTCAATCATAGTGTCTATCATAGCGCACTCCTTCTTTAGTCAGACATTCCACATAGAGTTCTTAAAGCAGTATACTCAACACACAGATGCCTCGTGCCGAAGTCCTCATTAAGGCGATAGTTGAGCCTTTCCTCACGCACTGCAGAACGTGGTCGGCGCCCTGTCCGGCGTCCCGTTCGAGACTAAGACATTCTATGTCGTGGAGCGGGCTGGCGGCGCGGACGTTCTCCTAGGATCGCCCTTCTACAACCGTTCCCGCGTTACCCTGGACTTTCGTCGGAAGGTATTGCTGCTCGAGGAGTGAGGAAGAGAATAGGCTATTCATATCTCTGCTGGTGCTTCCGGAATGGTCAGGCGGTCGGTAACTGCTGCGTCTGCGCAGGAGTATTGGGCGGCAAAACCTAACAGGCAGTTTAGAGTCCAATGCCGGAGATAGGCCGGAACCCTGTGGCGATATAGACCGAAGGAGGCAACGAACATGCTGAACACTGAGCGCATCATGGCTTTTCTGGCCGTGACGGATAAGGAGCGAGCGAAGGCTTTCTACGGGGAGACGCTGGGCCTGCCGCTGGTGGAGGAAGACCCCTACGCGATGGTCTTTGACGCCAACGGCACCCTCCTGCGCATCTCGCCCATGCCGAGCGTAGCCACAGCGTCCTACACGGTGCTCGGCTGGGAGGTGGAGAGCATCAGCTCCGCTCTTGAACAGCTCGCCGCGCGGGGCGTTCAGCCGGAGCGGTGGCCCGGATTCGTGCTGGACGAGCAGGGCGCGTTCACCTTCCCGGACGGCACACAGGTCGCATGGTTCAAAGACCCCGACGGCAACGTGCTCTCGGTGACCCAGTACAAGAATCGTCCCGGCTCCAGGCAAATGGACGCTGCAAAGCCCGTCGCAATCCGATTCAAGGGCGCCTTCTCGATCAGCGGCGACACCGAAGCTCTACCGGTAAAGGACTTTGGTCCAGCGATAGCCTTCTACACGCACGTGCTGGGTTTCAAGACCGAGTCGCGCACGACGGATCGCGTGATTCTGCGACGGGACGATGCGGTGATCGGCCTCGCGAAAAACGGTGCAGACCCTGAGCAGGCAAGCGTCTTCTTCTCAGTCGAGAACGTCACAGCGCTTCACGCTGAGCTGACGGCCACAGGCGTCGAGCCTTCCGCCATGCGCCCGGACACATACAATCGTGTCGTGCGGACGATCTTCTTCGCCCAGGAGCCATACGGCGTCTGCTTTTGCTTCGGAGAGCCAGTCGCCTAGCCAAACACCGGGGGGCTCACGCTGCGGAAAAACGGGGATTCCCAGATCTCGCGCAGAGACGCAGAGAAGCAAAGAAATGCAGGGAGAGAAACACTTCAGAGCGACAATTGCATCAAGCAACGAATTGGTTACAATAGCACTTCGGATCTGACGTGGATTAAGGCCAGTCCAGTATAACGCCGAGCACCGGTTCGCGCCTTGATAGAATGAGGTCGAACGCCTTGTCGGCCAGCGCGACGGGGAAACGGTGCGTTATGAGAGGCAATGTGGTGAGAACGCCCTGCCGCAGCAACTCGAGCGTCGAGGCAATGCGCTCGGAAGTCCAGCCCGAGGGAGCGCGTAGGGTCATCTCGTAGTCGCGCATCCTCTGTATGTCCAGCTTCCCGGCGTGGCCATAGAAGCCTGCGGAGACGAACTCGCTGAAGCGGCGCATCAGCGGGAACAGCGACTCAACTGTCGATAGGCTGCCAACGGTGTCAGCCACGACCTGCACGGAGCGTCCGGCCCAGTCTCGTACGGCCTCGACCGCGTCCTCCTCGCGAACATTCACGAGCCGATCCTGTGAGCGGGCGGCGAAGAGCTCCAGTCGCTCCGTGTGCTTGCCGAGCATCAGCACTCGCGCCCCTCGGTGCTGAAGGGTCTGCGCCGCCCAGTGCCCAACCATTCCGTCGCCGATCACGACCGCCGCATCTCCTTCGCGCAGCTTTGGGCACTGCCCCACATTGAACCCCACCTGCGTGAGTACGAGCCCGCTTGCCGACGTGGGATCCACGTCCTGAGGCAGCTTCCAGACCTGCGACTTGTGCGTCACCGCGGGAGAGACATGCCCGCCGTACGGAGTGAACATCCCTTCCACCTGCGACACAGTGGCGAAAACCATGTCACCTGCTGCGACATGAGTCACGTTCGCCCCAATGCCCTCCACAATGCCGACCTTCTGATAGCCCGGCACGTGCGGAAAAGGAAGCGGATCGCCTTCGTTGCGCGCAGTGTCGCCGCCGATCCGCTCGCCGCGCACGAATGATCCTTCCGTCCCGTTGCTGATCCACGAATGAGTCACGCGAACGGTCACGTCGTCCGGGCCAGGCTCCGGAACCGAAATCGCCTCGAACGCCACTCGCCCGATGCCAGTCGCCACAATAGCCATTGCCTGCAAAGCAGCACCTCCCCCGTTCACGCTGATTAGAGACCGACTGCATTGCGCGGTGCGAATGGTTGCTCCATTCGCCGCGTATGCCCTGCCTCTTTCTCTTATCTCCATTCCCTGCAAGGCACTCTTCTCCCTCCTGCCGCAGTCCTTACGGGGGCGTCGATGAGCTCGGAGAGCGCTCTCACAAACCGATTTTGAGCTGCTCACCAGCGGAAATAGCTGAGGCGATCTGTTAATAAAAACAGGTGAATCTGTCAATGAGACGGAACTTCTTGCGGCCTTTTGTTGTCCCATGAAGACGACCCTGATAGGGTGTATGGTCTTTGCTTCCTCGCATGGTGCCAATTGCGAACTGAAGTGGGATTCAAGTTTGAAGTAGTTCCCAACCAAAAAACCGAACATTTCAAAGATTTGAACCGTCACTAATTTTAGACGCGGCTATGTACAGCGGAACATCTCCATGGAAGCGAGATTTTTTCGGAAATCAAGTGCACAAGAGACCTTATGGAATCAGCCGACGAGGACAACATGTCTCGTGGAAAAAAACCTATCGGTTCAGGATATGAGCCAGGCGAAGTGCTGGCTCTATTTACCCCCCTTCAGGAACTCCCTACCGGGCTATATCTTCTCACCTCGATTTCGGACGGCTGGATGGTCATCCGCAGAGTAATTGACAATGAGCATACGGAGCAGCTAATCCTCACGGAGCAGCAGGCGCGGTTGCCCGTCGCTCTGCTAGTTCTGTTCATGCTGGTCGGCCTGCAAATTCCCCTTGATCAAACCCCGCCAATGCTGCACTGACGTTCTCAGTATAGAGACATAACCCTGAGCAGAATTAGAAGTACAGGCGGACATTACCCCAACGCCTGTCAACTCAGTGCCTGTGCCCCAGATAACATTCCAATTAGCGGAAGAGCTTGGACTCATGTCAACGCTCTCGCGCCTCCAACTTTCCGGAGGAGGACTTCACTCCTTTGCCCGCGAATTGGCCATCAATTCTCGTTCACAACTCGGTCAGCACTCCGTCCAAAACACACGGAGGCTTGAATGTCAGCATGCGCCAAGGAGCAGATCGCCATGACCGTTTCCAGACCGAACTTCCGTTTCCTCGCCCGTTCGCCCTTCACGCTCCTTGCTGCCTTCTCCTATCTGATGCTTCCGGTCGCCGCCCGCTGTCAGCGCCCAGAGTCTGTGAGCGCCGGAGATTGGGCATTCTCTTATCCTGCCGACACCGCTAAGCCCGGGTCCCTTCTGAATCTGCGCTCGCTGAACGAGAAGGTCGCGGGAGAGACAGGCTTCGTCAGACTGACTCCTGACGGCAATGGGTTCGTATTGGGCAACGGCAAACCCGTGCGCTTCTGGTCGGTCGGGACGGACATCTATCGGCAATCGCCGCAGGATATGGCGAAGCATGCCCGGTTTCTTGCGCGGCTCGGCGTCAATATGGTTCGGCTGCATACGCAGATCGCCCCCGACAAAGAGGGTCCTATCACGGGAGTGAACGAAAAGGAGATCGACGGCATCTGGCGATGCGTGGCGGCCATGAAGAAAGAGGGCATCTACACGACCATCTCGCCCTACTGGGCGAACGGCAAAAACGCGACGCAATGGGGCATCGATGGCTATACCGGCGCGTCCGACCTCTGGGGCGTTCTCTTCTTCAATGAAAAGCTTCAGGCCGGATACCGCGCCTGGGTCAAGGCTCTGTACGCCCGTCCCAATCCGTACACCGGCCTTACGCTTGCGCAGGATCCCTCCGTGGCGCTCATCCAGGTGCAGAATGAAGACGGGATGTTCTTCTGGACGATGCAGGGCCTGCACCCGCCGCAGAAGAGGGTTCTTGGCAGGAAGTTCGGCCTGTGGCTGACCAGGAAGTACGGCACGCTGGAGAAGGCGAAAGCGGCCTGGCAGGGCGCGGCGGACGGACAGGACGATTTCGCGAGCGGAGTCGCGGGGATCGGCGACACATGGATGCTGACGCAGCCGTCGACCGGCGGGCTGGCGAAGCGTCTGGACGATCAGACGCAGTTCTTCGCGGAGACGCAGCGCAAATTCTATGCCGACATCGCCGACTACTACCATAAAGATCTCGGCTGCAAACAGCTAATAAATGCCTCCAACTGGATCACTGCGGACCCGGTTCGGCTCAACGACCTGGAGCGATGGACGTACACAGCCGCCGACGTCATGGCGGTCAACAAATACACGGGCGGCGTGCACACGGGCGCGAACAACGGCTGGCGAATCGACCCCGGCCACCACTACACGAACAGCTCGTGCCTCCTCGATCCGCGCAGTCTGCCGGTCAACTTGAAGCAGGTGGTCGGTCACCCGATGCTCATCACCGAGAGCACCTGGGTAAACCCAGAGCAGTTCCAGACCGAGGGGCCGTTCATGATGGCGGCCTACCAGTCGCTGACGGGAGTGGACAGCCTCTACTGGTTTGGGACCGGCGGGACTCCGGAGTACGACCCGGATCCTTACCTCACGTTTCTCAATCTGAACGGCCAGCATCCACTGAACAAGTGGACTTGCTCGACGCCATCCCTTATGGGCAGCTTCCCCGCCGCCGCACTGATGTTCCGTCGCGGCTACCTGCAGCAGGGCGTGCCCGCGGTGCATGAGGAGCGAACCCTCGCCTCCATGTGGCAGCGTCAAGTCCCGGTGATCGCCGAAGACAAGAGCTTCGACCCGAATCGGTACACCGGCAACACCGGGGGGCAATCCTATATCCAGAAGGGTGCTGATCCTCTGGCGTTTCTGGTGGGCCCTGTGGAAGTGAAGTATGGCGGCGACCCGGCGAAGAGCACGCAACTGAACTTGTCGAAATACATCGACCGGGACGCGAAGACCGTGAAGAGCGTGACGGGGGAGATCGATCTGGACTATGGTACGGGGATCTGCGCTATAAACTCCCCACGAGCGCAAGGCGTCAGCGGCTTCCTGAACAAGAAACGCACGTTCGCGCTTCGTGATATCACTGTCGTCTCCAGCAACGACTATGCCGCCGTCCTCGTGGTATCGATGGATGAAAAGCCCCTCAAGGAGTCCGGCAGACTGCTGGTGCAGGTGGGCACCCGCTCACGGCCCACCGGCTGGAAAACGAAGCCTACCGACTTCAAAAGCGACGACGGCAAGGAGACTTTCCACGGCTACGAAATTCTCAACACAGGCACAATGCCCTGGCTCGTCGCCAACACCGAGGTTACACTCACTGTCCGGAATGTATCGCTCCATAAGGCCACTCTTCTGGACGCGGCAGGCTATCCTATCCGCTCGGTGCCTGGCACCCGCAAGGCGGACGCATTCACTCTCAGCTTGCCGACAAATACGATGTACCTGATCCTGGAATAAGCCTACTCCATTAAGCTCTGGCTATGCAGAATGAGACCCTTTGGGACTATCTCCTATCGGGTCGCGCTGGCGATCTTCATCTGATACGCGGGCTTGCGGGCAGCGATGCGTTTGGGGGCATGACCAGCGCTTGTGGGCCAGGCGGACGCGGATTTCGCCACTCCCAGTCGCTTCGCCGTGCTCTGCGCGCCTTGCAGGCGGCTTCGCCAGATGCCCTCACGAAGCCCGTCGGAGAGCGGGGGCGAGGTAAAGAACCACTTCTGGATGTCCTGAGCCGCGCTTCCCAGCCCGGTCGCGGCCGTAAACCCGACAAACGCAGTCGGGCTGCCTATTGTCTTGGCAATGTCGATGGGATAGCTTTGCCGGGCGGTGGCTTGCGTCACCAGATCCGTGATGCGCACTTGAAGCAGACGGCCGTCGTAGTCCATATCCACACGGAAAGGATGCTGATTCCGGATATTGACGCCCTGGGGCAGCAGATCGATCCCGCCGAAAGGCCCCTGGCCATTCGTGTAGAGGCCAGTGCAGCTGAAGGAGGGATCCCCGGAGTTGGGAGTAGGGTCGAACTTGATGGCGATGCTATGCTCCAGCCCTTCATATCCCAGGCCGCCGCCTGAGCCGCCGAGCGCCGCGGAGTCCATGCACTGGATCGTGAATGTCAGCCCATCGGCTACATTTCCGGTGCCGTCGGAGGGGTCGCCCGGCCCTCCGCTGAGTATCTGAAAGACAAATGAGTTCTCGAAGTGAGTGATATTGACCTGCCGTTTGCTGAAGACGCTGACGGCCTCGCTGCTGCCTTTGTCAGTGAGGCGGCACAGCCCTCCCAAAAAGACAGGCCCCCAGTTGTAGCTCTGCGTGGCAATGAGATCGTCGTTGCCGGTGTTGGGGTTCGAGTGATCAATAGTCTGAGCCTGTGCGCCTACGCAGCAGAGCATCAACGCCAGTGTGCCAAGAGTAGATCGATTCCGCATAGTCATATCTTCCGATCGTGTCGTCTGCTGTCTGTTCGAGCAGCGCTAGAGGCCGCATTTCTCCGTTTGGACGAGAACAGCCCGCATGAAGTTACAGTGCCCGACCCCCGGTTCCCGCCCGAAAGGGTAAAGCAGTAGAATTTTCCTCAGGCGCCTTTGCAGCGTTGAACGTACTCACGCAGCGCCTTTTCCACATTGTCCGCCTGTATCAGAGGGACACCGATGACAGCGATTTTTGCGCCCTCCCGGAAAGCCCGCATGCCGTCCTCCACGCTAAAGGTGCCGACCCCAACCGGCACGGCGACGCGATTCACGACCGCGGCGAGGTCGGTGAGAGCATCGTAGTCAGGCCGCTCTTTGCGCTGGTCTGCTCCCCAGTGCACATAGACGGCGTCCACTCCAAGAGCCTCAAGTTGTGCCGCTCGCTCCGCGACGTTCGGCGAAGCGTAGAGGTCGCTTATGAGCGTCACTCCGGAATCGTGCGCGGCCTGCACAGCTTCCCGAATGCTCGCGTCACTCGCGACCGCGCAGATGGTCGCGATGCGGCCTCCCTGCCTCGCAGTCTCCACGACATACTTTCGCACTCCGTCCATCATCTTATAGTCCGCTAGCACAGGGACACCAGGAAAAGCCTCCGCCAAAGCTCCGATCGCCTTCACGCCCGCGAAAGTGACCAATGGCGTCCCGGCCTCGAGCCAATCTGCGCCCGCCTTCACCGCCGCCTCCGCAATGCGAAGCGCCTCGTCGATAGTAAGCACGTCTATCGCGACCTGCACGATTGGCCCTGCGATCTCCAGTTTCTGCATCGTAATCTCCGTCCTGCTGTTTCCATCAGATTGCACGCAACCAGCCACTTTCCCTGCCTGCGCTGCTCTCCGATCTCGCGCGGCAACGTACTCAGCCAATCGCTGACAGCCTGACAGTCCGTTTGCTGACAACCTGTCCTCCATCCGATATACTAAACCAATTCAGGCTCGCAAAATTAATGCTGACTACCCGCTCAATGCCACAACGGACAACTGTTCAGCGATAAGATTTGAGGCGCATCGTGGAAATTGCTGTTCGAGACAAACAGAAAACGCTCGATTCAAACGCTTCTTCCGATTCCTCGGGGGAGGCAGCCGGTCGAAACAATAAAAGAGCATATGTCCCTGGGGCTACAAAGTCGGAGAAGGCTGCCCCCATGCCCACCATTCTGCATCATGGACAAGATAGTGCTCTGCCAACTGGCAATCTCGAGGCTAACGCTTCGAGCTCAAACGAAATTGCTCTCTGTGCATTCGTAAACAAAGCACTGAAAATCAAGGATGTCCATGTGCTGGTACCTGATATTATGGGGCAGCATGTGATTGTTTTTGTTCCGACGCTGCTCAGTGATCAGGCGGACAAAGTGTATGAGGCTCGGGCCAAAATTCATCGTGCGCACCCCCTGGCGGCTTTGGATGTCAGAGTGAAGGGCCTGAGGGAGCGCGGCTTAGAGGCAGATAACGTTACAGACGCTGATCTGCAACGACTCTGAGGACGACCAAAATGCCCGTCGGCAGAGTTGTCGCGGTATCCAAGGCGAAGGCATTGGCGACTATATCTGTACCTCGCACTCATCTGGAACGCATCAGGTATGTAGATGACCATCCAGGTCGAATAAGTGTCGCTTATGCCAAACTAAAAGATGCCAGCGAAGATGCAAGGTACGACCTCATCAGACTCACTCGAGCTGAAAGTGAACTACTGCATGACAGATACTTTCTTCGCCTGAAGGCGCATCTGGAGAGTGTTGGCTTTGGCTGGGACAGTCTGGAGCCAGTGCCCAAGAGAGTCGAAGAGAAGAATTAGCTGCATATAGGCCCGCCGGAGGTTCATCTGAAACTCCGGCGGGCCTCGTTCTGTGCGTCCTCGTCAAGGCGGGTCAGCGCGGGGCCATTAGCTTGTAGCCCGGCGTGGGAGTGAGCGACATCAGCCCGCCGCCCGTCACGTTGAGCCCCTGCATATACCATACCAGAAGCTGGTTCGTCGTCTGATTCTGGAACACCAGGTCCGCCTGCCCGTCCCCGTTCACATCCTCCACGCTCCGAACCTCCCAGCCGGCGGACGGCGTGACCGCGATGACCGCTCCACCCGCGAAGCTCGCGCCGTTCATGTACCATGCCGCAATCTGACGCGTCGCCTGATTCTGGAACAGGATGTCCGGACGGCCGTCCCCGTTCATGTCCGCTGCGCCGATGACAAGCCAGCCCGCTCCGGGCACTGTCGCCACCGAGGCGCCCCCCGTCACCGTCGCCCGATCCATGAACCAGATGACGAGCTGACCCGTCGCCCGGTGCTGGAAAAGGATGTCGGGCTTGCCGTCCCCGGAGAAGTCGCCCACGCCCACCACCTTGTAGGAGGGGCCGGGCTGGAAGCTCAGCGCCTCGCCTCCGGTCACCGTGCTGCCGCTCATGTACCACAGCACCACCTGGCCCGTGCCCTGGTTCTGAAGCACCAGATCCGGCGTGCCGTTGCCGTCGAAGTCCGCGCAGCCCGCGACCTGCCAGCCCGCGGGAGGCAGATAGCTCACGGCGCTTCCGCCGAGGATGTTGAGCACGCTGGCGTACCAGATGACGATGAGATTGCTGGTCTGGCTCTGAAGGAGCAGATCGTTGTGCCCGTCGTTGTCGAAGTCGAAGGGCAGATGCGGCAGCACGGAGAAGGCGGCCGTCTGGGAGTTGGCGTCGAGGGTGACCGCCAGCGTCAGGGAGGCCGTCTGCGCGACGGGGAAGGTCGTCACGGGCACGCTCGCGCTCAGCGCTCCGGCGGGAATGACGACGGAGGCGGGCAGTGCCGCTGCCGCCGGGTTGGTGCTCAGGAAGGCGACGGAAGTGCCTCCTGCGGGCGCGGGGCTGTCGATGAAGACGGTGGCCGTCGCCGTCTGGAGGGCGAGCACGGAGCCGGGAGTGACCGTCAGCCGCTGGAGAACGGGCTTCTGAACGGTTAGAACGGCCGTCTGGTTCTGGCCTGCGAAGGCGGCTGTGAGGGTGACGGGAGTATCGGAGGCGACGGGCACAGTCGCGACGGCTGCGCTCGCAGTCGTCTGTCCGGCAGGGATCGTGACTGAGGCCGGCGGGATTGCTGCCGCGTTGCCGCTGCTGAGGGCAACTGCTATGCCGCCCGCAGGCGCGGGATCGCTTATCGTGACGGTCGCCGTCGTGCTGAGGCTGCCCCGCACGGCGGAGGGGGCGAGCGTGAGGGCGGTGAGATTGGGCGGCGCGAGGGCAAGGGCCGCGGTGGCCGAGGTTCCGCTGAAGCTCGCGGTGAAGGTGACGGAGACCGCTGCGGCGACGACGTGGGTCGTGATGGGGAATGCGGCGGTCGTGGCGCCCGCCGCGACGGTCACGGAGGCCGGGCCGCTCGCGAGGGAGGCATTGCCGCTTGTGAGGGAGACGACGATGCCCGTCGCGGGGGCCGGATCGCTTATGGTGACGGTCCCCGAGGAGGCCTGTCCCCCGCGCAAGCTGGCGGGGCTGAGGCTGAGGGCGGTGACGGTCGGGGGCGTGACTGCGAGCGTCGCGGTGACGGTCGTGCCCTGAGTGGCGGAGAGGGTTACTGTGGCCGTGACAGCGACGACGCTTGTGGTGACGGTGAAGACGGCGGAGGTGGCGCCCGCCGCGACGGTCACAGCCCCTGGCACTCCGGCTGCGGCGGTGTTGCTGCTCGTGAGCATGAGGGCTATGCCGCCCGCCGGAGCGGGGCCGGTGAGCGTGACGGTTCCTGCAGCGTTCTGTCCGCCTCGCACGCTGGAGGGCGCGATCGCAAGGCTCAGGGCGGTGGGCGCCTGGACGAGGAGAACGGAGGATTTTGCGACGCCATTAAGAGCGCCGGTGATCGTGGCCGAGGAGTCGAGCGCAACCGCGCTTGTGTTGACGGTGAAGGTCGCCGAGCTGCTGCCAGCCGGGATGGAGACCGTGAGAGGCACGGAGGCGGCTGGAATGCTGCTGCTGAGCGAGACCACCACTCCACCTGAGGGAGCCGGGCCGGTGATCGTCACTGTGCCGACCGCGGAGTTCGATCCGACCACCGCGCCTGGCGCGACGGTGACGTTGGCCACTAAGGGAACCCAGTAGGGATTCACGATCTGCGAGAGCGCCGCGTCGCCGCGTCCGCACATGATGACGCGGCCGTCCGGTGAGTAGTTCAGGCTATCCACGCCCTGGTTGAAGCCAAGCGAGAATGTGCCGGTCTCCTGAGTATAGTCCTGAAGCAGAGCGCCATTGGAGAGCCGCCATATTTTGAGGTGCTTATCTTCGCCGCCCGTCGAGACGGTGCCGCCGTCCGGTGAGAACGCGGCGGAAACAACGTTGTCCGTGTGGCTGAAGCCCTGGATCTGACTGCCGTCCACCACTTTCCAGACAATGCTTCGCTTGTCGTTGCTGGCGGAGATGAGCATGGTGCCATCCGCCGAGAACGCGACGTCTCGCACCTTGTCGGTGTGGGCAGTCAATGTGCGCACCAATGTGGAGTCTGAGAGTCGCCATATTTTGATCGTTTTGTCGTCGCTGCCGGAGGCGAGCAGCGTCCCATCAGGCGAAAGGGCCAGCGAGTTCACGGCGGCGGTGTGCCCGGCAAGCGACCCGAGCAGGACGCCGTCAGAAGCCCTGAAAATCTTAATCGTGTTGTTGCTGTTGCCGACGATGATATTGCCGCTCGTGGTCCAGACTATGCCAAGCGCCGATGTCCCGTTTGAGATGTTCTGCACCAGGGTGCCCGTCGAGACGCGCCAGATGCGGATTTTGGCGTCGTTGCTCCCCGTCGCAACCATCGTTCCGTCGGGAGAGTAAGTGACGCTGTAGATCGGCTGATTGCCGTCCTGGAGGGTCTGAAGCAGGACGCCCGTAGTGAAATCGTATATTTTCGTGCTGCTGTCGTAGCTGGCGGTGGCGACCGTATCACGGTTCGGACTGATGGCAGCGTTGTAGACGGTGCCTGTATGCTCCACCGGCAGCATGCCAACGAAATTGCCACTGGATCCGCCGTAGATCTGCGTCTGGCCGTTGTCGGGAGAGAGGTAGATTTTGGCGCCGTCCGGGGAGTACGCGCTGGCGATGAACCAGACCTTGGTATCCATGGTGTTGAGCAGTTGGCCATCGGATATTCGCCAAAGACGAAGCTTGCCGTCAAAGCCTCCGCCAGCGACGAATTTGCTGTCGGGCGAGATGCAGATTGTGTTGACAGGGCCGAAGTTGTCGGTTCGGGTGAACAGCAGTGCGCCGGTGGCCGCGTTCCATATGCGCATCGTCGCGTCTTCGCTGCCGGAGCAGACAGTGGCGTTGTCGGCGGAGAAGGCCACGCTGTCAACGAAATTGGTGTGGCCGTTCAGAAGCTTGAGCAGACTGCCGTCCGCGACGCTCCAGACTCGAACGCTCTTGTCCCAGCTGCCGGAAACGAGCTTCTGGCTGTTTCCGGAGAAGGCGATGCTGGTTATTTTGTCGGTGTGACCGGTCATCGTGGCGAGCAGCGAACCGTCGCTGGCGTTGAAAATATGAATGGTGTTGTCGCCGAACGTGGCGGCTATCCTGGTGCCGTCAGGCGACCAGGCTACCGCGTCGACCCAGCCGTT